>JAJRAT010000064.1 GCA_028682845.1 Methanothrix sp.
ACCACTCCGGGATCGATGAGCTTATTTGTTATTCCCAGATCTTCGGCCAGCAAAATCAATCCTTTTTCGGCCATTGCTGCGCCTCCTTCCAGAACCTGCAACATGCCGTCGACCCCGGAGTCCGTCGGATGGTAGGCCAGCAGAATGGCCGAATCAACCTCCGAATCCTTGATGGCCTGCGCTTCCGTCCGGCTTGTGGCGACGCTGATGCTGTTGTAAATGACCTTGTCGGCGAAGCCGATCTCCGAGACCATTGCTGCGCCGCCCGCCCTCACCGCGCCGTCGGCGGAGTCTATGATCACCGGTCCCGCCCAGGCCTGCTCGGCAAAGGCCAGGTATTTTTCCAGTGCCTCAATGGTGCGGGCATAAAGGTGCAAAACCGCCGGGTTTCCCGTCTCTTCGGACAGCTCTGCCTGCCGGGCCACGAGTAGATCCGCTGCAGCGCGGTCGAAGGCACCTCGCTCCTCATCCTGCACGATCTTGTGCCCCTGGTAAAATATGGTGCCGCAAAGGACCGTCGCCAGCTCTCCCGGCTGGCCGCCGAACTTCACGCCCCCGACATTCACCACGAATTGCTCTCGCTTGAAACGGAACACTGTTGATCAAACCTCTCCTGCCGCATCTGCTACAACCAGCCACGCCGCCGTATCCATGACAACGCCGCAGCCCAGCAGCAGATCACCCTCTCCGGCGAGAATAACCTTTGCATGAGCCTTTTTCTTCAAGACCTGGAACGGCTCCATCGGATACGGCTCAGCTCGACTGTTGTATATCTCGACGATCTCTGCGATCTTTGCCTCGTCCTCAAGGCCGATGAAGTCTATCAACTGCACCTGCTCCTGGAAGCGCATGATTGCGTCCGGCATGAGATTCTGGATGAAGGGGATGGCACCCTTTGAGCCCACGATCCGGCCCTGCTCGTCGATGCCGTTCCTGTGCAGCGCGAGGAGCGTATTGCCCGGCAGGTGGCCCTTCGACTCCGCCCCGCACAGCAGAATAAAACGGATGTTGCAGTTGGAGACCACATTGGCCACGATCTTCTCTACCCCCAGGTTCTCGGTCTTGCAGGGACCGCTGATGGCTGCACCCCGGACACGAAGCTGGCTGGCTAATGTGACCACCGCCACCCCCGCGTTCGGGTCCCCTACTGCATATTCGCCGCGCACAGGCGGCCAGGATTCTTCAAAGTATTTTCTCCGGGGAGGGATTTGTGTAGTCATGAATTGCCTGTTTAGCGTCCATTAATTTAGCGCGAATGAATTGATTCAATCCGGATTATGTCACGGGTTTCGAATTATCTATATGTTTTGCTAAATTTTAATCATTTGATATATAAAGTCCGGTCCAAATGCTAAATAGTTGTCGAGGAAAAGCAATTTCGGATTGGGAAGCCGCGACTAAAAAATTATGCGATATCACAAGAGGGAACAATGCCCATTTTCTGCTCGCAGCCGCACGAATCGGCTGCAATATTAAAAATTGAAATATGAGGGGAAGGAATAAGAACTAACAATAATATGAACTAATCGCAATTGAGAACCGCGGAAGGAAGCAGAGACAAAGCGAAGCAGAGGGATATATGAATGATTGCCCTAAAAACAAATCTTCTCAATAGAAAACGGTGGCCTTAAATGCCCTCCTACAAGGAAAGAATCCTGGAAGTCATCGGTGAATCTGATGTGGGTCTTACCACGGTGGATGTGGCCAAAAATGCAGGTGTGAGCAAGACCACGGTGATCAAGTACCTCTCCGTGCTCAGCTCCGAAGCCCAGGTCGAGTTCGTGGAGGTGGGCCCGTCGAAGCTGTGGAGAATCAAGGATGCCAATGGAAGACATGCCGCGTCGGAGTCGAACCCAGCGGGGGTCGAGGCCATGCCGGTTGTGGATATCGACCTGTGCGACGGGAACGATAAGACAATTTACTTTTCATTTCGAGTAAAGCCTGAAAAGATCTGTGAGCTTATGAAGCGAGCCAAAAAATGCGTCTGCGACATTTCAAATCCGTGCTAATTTGAGGTGATGAATCATGCCTAGAAATGGTCGGATGTCCATACCCGCGGAGATCAGGGACTTCTTCCAAATAGAGAGCGGCCAGACGCTTCTTATCAAAGGTCAGCCGGGAACGGGCAAGACCACGCTGGCCCTGGAGATCATGAACTGCCTGTGCGAAGAGAAGAACGGGATGTATGTATCCACTCGCATCGATCCGCGCCGTCTTTATGCAACTCAGCCCTGGATAAAAGATATTATCCCGCCCAAGAACGTGATCAATGCCACTCAGACCAAGCTGCTGGAGAGCTTGAAAGGCATGGGCAAAGACCTCACCAGCTACTATTCTGTCCTGGATTTCTTCCGAGTGTTCTTCGACGAGGCGGAAGAGATGGACAATCCCATGATCATCATCGACAGTTGGGATGCAGTTCTCAATTACACGGCGCACCTGATCGGCGACTCCAGGGCAAGCTTTGAGCAGAACATCTGCGAATTCGCCCGCGATCTGGACACCCACCTCATCTTCGTATCGGAGTTCGCCAATATCATGCCGCTCGACTACATCGTGGACGGCGTGGTGACTATGGAGCAGTTCCCCCTGGCCAGCCACTCGGAGGGGAGCATGAGGTCTCGCTATGTCCGTCAGATCAAGCTGGACAAGCTGCGCGGCGTGGAGATCGGGCAGAAGGCCTACACGGCAACGCTTCACGGCGGACGGTTCCGATTCTTTGAGCCCTATCGAGAGCATAAAGACGCCAGGATCGCCAATGACGGCGTGCGTGTGCCGGACCCGGCAGAGGACCGGATATCTACCGGCATTCCTGACCTTGATTTGGTCACGGGCGGCATGAAGTACGGGTCCTGCAATGTTTGGGAGATCGATCACGGCGTGGGCAAGAGATACTACCAGCTCTTGACCGCCCTCGCTTCCAATGCCATAAAGAATGGTCGAGGCGTCTTCATCCTGCCCAGCATCGGCTATCAGCTCAGCTCGCTCGACATCTTCGTGCCGACCAACGTCATAGTCGCTCAGCCGGAAGGAGACGATCCGGCGGCTTGGGGAAAAGAGCTGCTGGAAAAGTGGGACGATCTGCGGGAGAGGACGGGAAGACCGATATTGAACATCATCGGCCTTGATGCTATCGAATTCACCTTCGGCTACAAGGTGGCTTTGAACCTCACCAACCTCATGGTCCGCAACTGGAAGGAGACCAACGACATAAACGTGCTGGTGGTAAAGAGCGGCCAGGAGAGCATGAACATGGCCATCCACACCGCCGATACTTATTTCCTGGTAAACGAGCTGAACGGCGGGCTCTGTCTCTACGGCGTGATACCGCGAACCGAGCCGTTCAATATGCTTTTAGAGGACCGGAACAGGATCTGCCTGACTCCGATCGTTTAAAAGCGCAGACGACCGGCACTCTCCATTTTTAGTCTTGTCGTCTGCATAGCATTTTTCAGTTTTTCTCTCTTAATTTTCGCGCTCATTTCTGCAAACGAGCGGCCAGTTGGCCAAATTATGCTCTCGCGAGCTCCTTCGCTTCTCTCGCGATCTTTGTTGCTGCTGCCTTTCTCATCAATTCCATGAACTCGCCCTGCGTTGCGTAGACCAGCGCGCCTGAGGGGCAGGCATCCACGCATGCCGGGACGTCCAGGTCAGGGCAGCGGTCGCATTTCACAGCCACGCGCTTTTCAGCACCCTGGCCGATGACTCCGTAGGGGCAGATCATGGCACACATCCAGCAGCCCACGCAGCGGGTGACGTCCCGGTCCACAACGCCGGTGACGGGATCTTGAGACATGGCCCCGGTGCGGCAGACGGCCACACAGGTGGCATCCTCGCAATGCCGGCAGACCAGGGGAACCTTCATGCCTTCGGCACTCTCCACATAGAGCCGACGAACCGGACCCGGCTTCTCCAAAGCGGCTCCGTAAAGATTCCTGCTGGCAGAGTGTTGCACGGCGCAGGCCATCTCGCAGGACTTGCAGCCCTGGCAGCGATCCAGGCGCACGAATATCTCTTTCATCTTCGCCTCTAAATTCCCAGCTTTTGGCGCTGGCTGTCGATGTGATCGATCATGAGCGCGGCGGCTTTCATCGGGTCCGGCTCGACGGCAAAGGTTGCGCCCAGCACATCCTTTGCGCCCGATGTCAGGAGCCCGGCCACGGCCTGGCTGCCCAGCACGGGCGGCACTGTGCCGAGCACTGTGAATACACCCGAGCCCACCACGTAGGCTCCGATGGCCACGGCCTTCTCGCTCATCCACTCAGGGGCGGCCCCGGCGGCGGGCAGGTCGCTGATGTCCACGCCGAGGGCATTGGCGATGGCAGCGGCCGCTACCAGAATGCGGCTGATGTCCACGCAGGAGCCCATGTGCAGGACGGGCGGAATCCCAAGGGCTTTGCACACGCCCTTCAATCCTTCGCCTGCGAGGTCTGCCGCTTCGGGCAGAAGGAGTCCGGCCTTGGCGCAGGCTTGCGCATTGCAGCCGGTATTGACCACCAGGACGTTGTTTCGAATCAGCTCCAACACCAAATTGACGTGACCATAGTCTTGTTGCACCTTCGGGTTGTTGCAGCCCACCACCGCGCCGATGCCGCGAACGGCACCGCTCTTGATGGCTCCAAGGAGCGGGTCGAGGCTGCCTCCCAGTGCTCCCACGATGCTCTCCACGGAGAAGCCGACCATGCATTTTGACTTGATGTCGGGAATGTGAACCTTGGACGGGTCGCGATTCTTGTAGTTCATGACCGCCGCGCTCACGATCTCCTTGGCCGTCTGCAGGGCGCTCTCCTCATGAAACTCCATGTGCGTCATGCCGGGGAACTTCGCTTTGGGCGAGGTGGATATGAACTTGGTGTGGTAGCAGCCGGTGAGCGCTCCCAGCGCCGGCATCACGCACTGCACATCCACGACCATAGCGTCCACGGCCCCCGTGGCCACGGCCAGCTCTTGCTGCAGGAAATTCCCTGCCGTGGGCACGCCGTGGCGCATGAGGACCTCATTTCCCGTGCAGCAGATTCCGGCCACATTTATTCCGGCGGCACCCTGCGCTTTTGCTCGCTCCATCAGCTCCGGATCGGTTGCTGCCGCAACTATCATCTCTGAGAGCAGCGGCTCGTGTCCGTGCACTATGACATTGACCTGGTCCGGTTCCAGGACGCCCAGGTTGGCTTCGGAGAATGTAGGCGCAGGCGTTCCGAACATGACATCCTGCAATTCCGTGGCGATCATGGAGCCGCCCCAGCCGTCGGCGAGGCTGGCCCGCAGTCCGTGCAAGATGAGGTTGACGTAATCGCTGTCCACGCCCATGTGGGTTCTGTGCATGCACTCCACGATCTCCCGGTCGATGCCGCGCGGCTCGATGCCAAGCCTCTGCCACAGCTCCAGGCGCTTTGCCGGGGCGCGGCGGGTGAATTGGATAGGGCCTTTTTGCTTGCCGAATTCCGCCAATACCGCTTCAGCGAGAGCGGCAGGCGTATCGACGCCGTACTCTTTCATGAGCCGTTCCAGCTTTGCCTGATCCTTAATGCCGTAAGACGGGGCCTTGCCTTCCACCAATAGCTGGAAGGTCATGGCCACATCTCTGGCATGATCGGAGTGGGCCGCGGCCCCGGCGGCAATGGAGCGCAGCAGGTTTCGAGCCACAATGATGTCCGCCGTCGCTCCGCACACCCCCTTAACCGGTCCCTCCCCGAAGGGATCGATTCTGCAGGGTCCCATGTTGCAGTTGCGGCAGCACAGCCCCAGCTCGCCGAAGCCGCATTGGGGCTGCTGTTTCTCAAAGCGATCCCACGCGGTCTCGATGCCTGCCCTTTGGGCAATGGAGAGCATCTCCCGGCTGGCGGGATCTATTGATCTTTCCCGAATGTCTTTCGCCATATTATTCGTCCCTCATCCCTAATTTGATAGTGTAGTTTGTGGCCATCTCTTACTAGTATTTAATACTACTTTATTTTATTTAAAATTATTTTGAATAGTTTTGAAAGTCATCCATTCATATTTATTCTTGATTGTTTTTTATTAAATCCATAATTCCGGCAAATATGCCAAATTGGAAATTTTGCAGCCGGCAAATTTCGAGCAAAATTAATTGGTATTAACAGGATGTATCATGTTGAAACTGGAACATTTTATTGAATAATTTAAACGTTTACGGGATTGAATGACCCCCATATCTGCATATTTGCCGTATTCTAAAAAGTTTAAAATTCATATCTGAAATACTGCGCTAAAATACTAGTTTTCCCGGGGCTTTGCTGCGCATATCAATATGATGCCGTCCGATGCGTTCTTCAATAATAATAATTATCAAATATGTATAAATATATGATGCCGGAAGCGTACTACCTCCTATAATTGCCGTCTATCTGGACAGCCTTGGGACTCGCATTGCGCGGGCCCCGGTAAAATTTCTGAGTTTGGAGTCAATGGAGGGAAGGAAAGCTATGGCATTCAAAGTTCCTGCAGAGATCGCAAAAGCTGCAATAGCATCGGGATGCACTAAGTGCACCATTACCTGGCAAAAGCTGCTTGTTCTTGGTTTCTTGGCCGGAGCGTATATCGCCTTCGGAGCATTGTTGAGCGAGATCGTGGCCGGGGGACTGTCCAACGGCACACTGACCGATCCGAGTGGCGCAATATGGAAGATCGCCCTTCCCGGCGGATTGATCAAGCTCGCGGCGGGAATCGTCTTCCCCGTGGGCCTCATGCTGGTGGTGATCGGCGGTGCCGAGCTGTTTACCGGAAACTGCATGTTTGCGCCCATCAGCATTCTCAACAAGGAGGCCGGTTTCAAGGGCCTGGTAATCAACTGGACCGTGGTTTACATCGCCAATCTGATCGGCTCCATGTTCGTGGCCTTCTTCCTGGCCTACAAATGCGGCTACTTCGACACTCTGCCCTGGGCGGGATGGGCGGCAACAGTTGCCAATACCAAGTGCGGCCTTGACTTTGCCACGGCATTCTTCCGGGGCGTGGGCTGCAACTGGCTGGTGTGCCTGGCCATCTGGCTTGCCATCAGTGCGGACGACATCGCCGGAAAGATCCTGGCCATCTGGTTTCCCATCATGGCCTTTGTCACCATCGGCTTTGAGCACAGCGTGGCCAACATGTTCTTCATTCCCTTGGGAATATTCGTGGCCAACAATCCGACCACGGCGACGGCACTGGCCGATGCCAATATCAAGACTGCCAACCTGATAGGCTCCGCAGGCTGGTCCAACTTCTTCATCACCAACCTCATACCCGTCACCCTCGGCAACATCGTGGGAGCAGCGCTCTTCGTGGCGATGCTTTACTGGTATGTCTACATGAGCGGACCCTTGTGCTCATCTAAGAAATGAGCTAATGGCGCTAGGAAATGAGTGTCCCAAAGAGGGGCACCATTTTTTTGGGCTAACATTTTTTTGGGCTAACAATGCACAGACCTGAAAAATGGCCTCTACTTTCGGCTTTTGGGCTTTCGGCTTTTGGCCGGGGATTAATTAATATGGCGCAAACTTTTATATTATTTTGAGTATTATCAAATGAGGGCGTTCATGCGAAAGATCGAAATCCAGGGTCATATCTCGATTCCGTATCCCATCGCAGTATTCACGATTCCCTTCTCCCGTCTCTTGCGCTCGAACTCCTCCGGCGTGTAGCAGATGGCCTCAATCATGAGGTCGCCATCCCACATCTCAGCAATCTCACGCATCCTGTCCAAAAAACCATAGGATCGAAAGTCATCGGAAACCAGAATAAGATCGATATCGCTGGAATAGAGCCAGTCATCCCTGGCCCGGCTGCCGAATAGAATCATGTGAGTGATATGGAAGCGCTCTTGCAGGAGCGCCTTGAAATCACGAAGGCTCTTTTTCACTTGCTCATTTGAGATTCTATCCATGAGAGCACCTCGTCCGCTTTTTTTAAATAATTCTCAACCCATTCCCTGTCGTAGAGCAGGAAAGGAAGCTCGCCGCTGATGTCCGGATATCTGGAGAGGACGAACTCAGGCGTAAGTCGCTTCAGGAAAGGATAGTACCGTTCTGGAAGTTCGCAGCTCCTGCCCAGGAAAATCAGAGAATGAGTCTTGCCCGGTGATTCCTTATTTTTCAGGATGCAAAGGGCTTTCAACCCTTTCTCAATCGATTGATGACAGTAAAAAGCAGAAACATCGTAAAGCCCGCCGTCAAAGTTGAATTTTGCGGCGTAAAGGTCGTGCTTTGCCTGTTCCCACCAGTTCTTTACGTCGTCCCTCATAAAAACCAATAATCAACTGATTCAAAACAATAAAAATTTAAGCCTCGGGCGGGATTCGAACCCGCGACCTCGTCCTTACCAAGGACGCGCTATACCGAGCTAAGCTATCGAGGCGCTAAGAGCCCCTTGTGCTCACCATTCTTGAACCTTTCGGTTAAAACTGCAAACCAACAACTTTGCGCTCGTGCCATCGCGTCCTGAAAAAGTGAGGAAAAAGCCATCTAGCTGCTCGATTCCAGGGTCTGCTCGTAGACATATTCCGTCTTTTCGGCGATGTGCTCCCAACTGAATTCGGCGGCAATCCTGCTGCACCCGGCCTCGGCAATCTTCTTCATCTCATCAGGATTGGCAAGCAAGCGGTTGATACACCAGGCGATGGACTCCGGCTGCACATAGGCCAGCAGTCCGTCCTCGAAGTTCTTGATGATGCTCACCGCCTCCGTTGCCACCACCGGTTTGCAGGCGTCCCACGCTTCCAGGACCACCACGCCGAAGGGCTCGTTGCGGCTGGGAACGCACATGAGGTCGCAGGCATTGACCAGCTCTTCCTTGTCCGAGGCAGAAGTGTACCCCAGGAAACGGCAGGCATCCGTCACGCCAAGCTCCTGCGCCCGGCGAGCGCATTCTCCCTTCATGCCGCCCTCTCCCATGAAGACGAATCTGGCATCGGGCCGATGCAGGAGGATGCGGGGGACGGCCTCAACCAGCAGGTCCGGCCCCTTCTGGATGCTCATCCTGCCGCAGAAGAGAACCAGCGGCGAGAGGGGATGAATCCCATACTTCTCCTTGACCCGTCCCGCATCCAGGCCTCGCCGGATCTTTCCCAGAATTATGCCGTTCGGGATGATGTGGATCTTGTCCTCGGGCAGAGTGTAGATCCACATCAGCTCATCTTGCATGCGTCTGGTGGTCACGATCACCTGCACCGCCTCAAAGCATCCCAGCCATTCGCGATGGGTGATCTCTTCCGAGATGCCGTAACCAAAGTTATTGCCGTTCCTGCCCCATTCGGTGCTGTGCATGGTCAGAAAGAAGGCTTGGCTATGTTTTTGCTTTATCTGCAGCAGGGCAGGCACGGGGTGCCAGTCATGGCCGTGTACGATATCAAACTGGCCGAAGAGCTCTTGCACCGCTGCGAAGCGATCGACGAATGCATTGCACATCCGGTCCATCTGAGCGACGATATCACCGGATGAATCCACATCAACTCTCTGGTAGTGGACTCCATTGATCTTGTCGTAGGACTCAAAATCCCCTCTGCGCGTAAAGACATGTACCTCATGTCCCCTTCTGGCCAATGCCTCGGACAGCTCCGAGACATGTGGTGCCACGCCGCCTACCTTTATCGAGTATAGGCTCTCCCAGGAAAACATTCCTATTCGCATCTCTTCACCGGTTTTGGCCGTCGTACTTGCGGTCGATATTGACAGTTCGCTGCTATTATTACCACTAATTGGATGAGTTTGGAGCTTATTTCCGCCCAGGACAAGCGTTTAAGCAAAAGTCATGGGTCAGGAAGTAAACATTTTGCAATACTTTTGGGGTTGATAATTGATTAACCTTTCGGCGCTACTCCTCAGATCCGGCGCAACTCTGCCGCGGCCTGCTCCGGTGGAACAGAGTTGATGAACATGCCCGTGCCGCGCTCAAAGCCCTCAATTTTTGATAAAGTCGGGTGAATTCGGATATTGAGGTGGTACATCGAGGGAAGCTGGTAGATCATGAAGTTGTAAGGCGGATCTTTCAGGAGGGAGTACATGCTTTTCAGGGCCCGTCTCAAGATGGCGGCCAGGCTGCGGCATTCCCCCTCATTCATATTCGAGAGATTGCTAATGTGCCTATGCGGCAGTATCCACGTCTCGTACGGTGCCTGGGAATAAAACGGCGCGATGAGAATCCAATCATCGTTCTCTGCCGCGAGCCGATCGGATGTTCGCTCTCGCTCCACGATATTGCAGAACTGACAGAACGATGCAGATGTGAGTGCATCCAGCTCTCTTTTAATGAGCGGCGGCATGATGGGCACGGCCACGACCTG
>JAJRAT010000069.1 GCA_028682845.1 Methanothrix sp.
GCCTAAGCTCCTCTTCCATGATGGCATTTCCCAAAGCCGCCATCTTTTCTTGCTCTTGGCGGGAGAACTCTTTGCATCCGGCCAGCTTGAGTGCGGCAAGGTTCTTGATGGACACGTCCCTGGCATGGCAGTGCTCGCTATTATCTACTACAAAGAAGTCGTGCGAAAGGGGAAATGAGGCCGATGCATAACTGTCGCAATGGCGACACTTCATCTTGACGACGGCATCCTTGTCCAGGAAGGGGGCAATCCCCTCCAGGATATCCAGTGCATCTGCGACGCGAAAGTCCGCTCCTTCTCCCAAGCTCCTCTTGGCTTCGCGGACGGCAAAGAGTATCTCGTTCTTGTTATCCATAGCTATCCTTCAGGAAGCCGGAGGCTTCGCCCACGGCCACACTAAACTCCTATTAATAGCGAGCATCAAGCATAAGAACTTGGCGCGGCTCCGAAAGAGATATATTTACTCATCACTTTTTCGCGGGGAAGAGGAGATAGCCCGCAAGATAATTGGAGGTCAGCCCCTTGAAAGAGATACGTTTACACGGTCGTGGCGGGCAGGGTTCTGTCACTGCGGCCGAGATAATAGCCGTTGCAGCTTTTGCGGATAAGAGGTTCTCCCAGGCATTTCCTGCCTTCGGAGTGGAACGCAGAGGCGCACCGGTAATGGCTTTTGCCAGGATAGCCGATCAGCCCATAAGAGTTCGTAGCCAGATCTACGAGCCCGACTATGTAATCGTGCAGGATGTCACGCTGCTTGATGTGGTTAATGTCGCCAGCGGCCTCAAAGACAGCGGCAAGATAATAATCAATACCGATAGGCCCGCCGGGAAGCTCAATCTCAATACCAAGGCCGAAGTTATCACCATCGATGCCACTAAGATCGCTATGGAGATCCTGGGAAGGCCCATCGTCAATACCACAATGCTGGGAGCCTTCTGCGGGGCCAGCAAAGAGGTAGGACTGGAGAGCCTGAACAGGGCCATCTCCGAGCGCTTCAAGGGAGAGCTAGGTAAGAAGAACCTGCTCGCCATTAAAACAGCCTACGAGAGGGTCTCTTAATGGATATCAAAGCAGGGAGACTGGTTGATCCGTGCAGCACTCGCCTTACCAAGACTGGTGCCTGGCGGACGTTCGTGCCCGTGTTTGATCATGATAAGTGCATCAAGTGCAGCCTCTGTGAGATCTACTGCCCCGAGGGCTGCATTCACCAGGTGGACGGACTCTTTGTGCCCGACCTGGACTACTGCAAGGGCTGCAGCGTGTGCGCCCACGAGTGCCCGCGCATGGCGATCTCAATGGTTCTGGAGGAGAAGTAATGAGCCAGATTAATACCGCTAACATGAAAGTCGTGGAGGGCTCTTATGCCGTGGCTCATGCAGTTATGTGCTGCAAGCCGGATGTGATCTCGGCCTATCCCATCACGCCCCAAACTCACATCGTGGAGCACCTCTCCCAGATGGTGGCCAACGGCGAATTGGACAGCGAGTTCTTGACCGTGGATTCCGAGTTCTCGGCTCTGTCCGTGCTGGTCGGTGCCAGCGCTATGGGTGCCAGAAGCTACTCCTCGACCACCAGCCAGGGACTGGCTCTCATGTACGAGGTTCTGTACAACGTTTCCGGCATGAGGATGCCCGTGGTCATGAACGTCGCCAACCGTGCGATGGGCGCGCCTCTGAACATCTGGAACGATCAGCAGGATGCCGTCGGCGCTCGCGATGTAGGATGGCTGCAAATTTACGTCGAGGATGTGCAGGAAGCCGTGGACGCGACGCTGCAGGCCTACAAGATCGCAGAGGACCCGCAAATCAGGATGCCTATCATGGTCTGCATGGACGGATTCGTTCTCACTCACGTCTATGAGCCGGTGGAGCTGCTGGACAAGGAACTGGCATCGCAGTATTTGCCCGCCTTCCAGCCGGAAAAGATTCTGGACCCGAACCATCCCATGACCTTTGGAGCCTTTGCCGATCCCTCCACTTACACTGAGTTCCGGTATCAGCAGTTCGATGCCCAGTTGAAGTCCATGGCCAAGATCGAGAAGGCGGCCAAGGAGTTTGAGGAGATCTTCGGCAGACATTACGGCGGGCTGGTTGACAGCTACTTCGCCGACGACGCCGAGGTTGTAATCGTTACGATGGGCTCGGTCATCGGCACCATCAAGGATGCCATCGATGCCATGCGAAAAGAGGGCAAGAAAGTCGGCCTGGTCAAAGTCAGAAGCTACCGGCCCTTCCCGGTCCAGGCATTGCGCCAGGCCCTGAAAGGCGCGAGCGTTATCGCGGTCATCGAAAAGGACGTATCCATCGGAGCGGAAGCAGGTCTCGTCACCGACCTCAAGTCCGCCTTCTACAACAGCAAGATACGCACGCCCGTCATCGGCTTCGCTGCGGGCCTGGGCGGACGCGACATCACCATCAAGGACATCAGGAAGATCGTGGACAAGGCGGAAGCTGCTCGCAAGGGAATCGAATCGGAATTTGAATTCCTGGACTTAAGAACGGAGATCCTTTAGGAGGAGATAAAAATGGAAAATTCTTTGCTTGCCCCAGGACACAGGGCCTGCGCCGGGTGCGCCATGCCCACAACCATCAGGCTCGTTTTGGATGCGGCGGGCCCCAATACCATTGTGGTCTCGCCAACGGGCTGCCTGGAGGTTACCACTACCCCCTTCCCGGAGAGCTCCTGGTGTGTTCCCTGGATCCACTCCCTGTTCGAGAATGCCTCAGCCGTCGCCTCGGGCGTCGAGGTAATGCTCAAGCGCCGCAAACAGGATACAAATGTCGTCATCATCGGCGGAGACGGCAGCACATTCGATATCGGCATGGGCTGCAACTCCGGCATGTTTGAGCGCGGCCACAAGATCCTGTATGTCTGCTACGATAACGAAGCCTACATGAACACGGGTGTGCAGCGCAGCGGTTCAACGCCATTCTGCGCCCAGACCACCACCACGCCGCCCGGCTCCAAGTCCAAGGGCAATCCCCGGCCCAAGAAGGACATGCCAGCCATAGCCCTGGCTCACAAGGTTCCCTACGTGGCAACGGCGTCCGTGGCCTATCCCGTGGACCTGCGCAGAAAGGTCAAGGCGGCTTTGCAGGTGGACGGCCCGTCCTACATTCAGGTCAATGCTCCCTGCATCACCGGCTGGACCTTTGATGCCGGAACCATGATCGAGCTGTCGAGGTTAGCCGTAGAGACCGGCCTGTGGCCGCTGGCTGAATGGGTCAACGGAGAGCTGGCGGGTGTAAAGAAGATCAGAAGGCCAAAGCCCGTCACGGATTATCTGGAGATCCAGGGCCGCTACAAGCATCTCTTCAAGAAGAACGACTGCGGAGATCAGCTTGCCAAGATTCAGGCCATCGCAGATGCGAACAAGGCCAAGTACAAGCTGGTTGATTGAATATGTACGTAGGCCGCATAGTTTGTGTGGGCCGAAGCGAGGGAAGGAGCTGGGTGGCCTACCGGGTCTCCTCCCGCTCTTTTCCTAACCGCCGGGCCGAGATTCGGGGTCAAAGCGTCCTCGTCCAGCCTCTGAACGCGGCTGATTTGGCCAGGAATCCTTACATCGCCTACAACTGCATCCGCGTCCTGGATGACGCAGCCGTGGTGGCCAACGGCACCCATGCGGACTCAATCGTGGAAAAGATCGAGGACGGCATGAGGCCGCTGGATGCCATCTCGCTCTGCCTGGCGACTCTTGGTTACGAGCGGGACGAGCTGGACACGCCGCGCATTGCAGGAGCCGTTCGGGGCGATATTGGGTGGCTTGGCATCGCCAGGAAGGACAAGCTCTGCGTGCAGGAGTTCAAGCTCGAAGACGGTTGGGCCCGCATGGTCGCGACCTATGAGAAGACCGGCTTTGATGCCGTCGGTTTAGGCGGCAAAGATCCTGGCGATATAGCCCGCCAGGCATTCGATCTCTCCTTCGAGAGGCCGGTTTGCGCAGCGGCGGCCCAGGCTCGATCTGCAGGGCCTGTCAAGGGGCTTGCAGTGGAAGCTAAGGGATTTGATCTGGCAATCTATAATCCAATGTAGAGGGATGACATGGAAATTAATGGCGTGCAAATCGACGACACCTTCGCCGAAGGATTCCCCATAAAGGCGGCAAGGGTGCAAATTACCGCAGTGACGGAGCGCTGGGCTCTGGAAGCGGCACGAGAGGCCACGGGATTTGGAACATCCGTCATCGGATGTCCGGCGGAAGCAGGCATCGAATGCATCGTGGACGGAAGCGAGACGCCTGACGGCAGGCCGGGAGTCAATATCCTGATCTGCAACATGGGCTACAAGAACCTGGAGAACTCTCTCCTCTGGCGCATCGGCCAGTGCGTTCTGACTGCGCCGACCGCCGCTGCCTTTAGCGGCATGCCCGAAGCGGAAAAGAAGTTCGACACCGGCAAGAAATTGAGCTTCTTTGGTGACGGCTACCAAAAGCAAGCAGAGCTTTATGGGCGCAATGTCTGGAAGATCCCCCTCATGTCCGGCGAATTCGTCATCGAGCAGGACTTTGGCGCTGTGGACGGGGTGGCGGGCGGAAACTTCCTGATCCTGGGACAGAACCAGATGGCGGCCCTGACCGCAGCCGAGGCGGCAGTAAGCGCCATCGGCAAGCTCAAGGGATCTATCACCCCATTCCCCGGCGGAGTGGTATCCAGCGGCTCGAAGGTCGGCTCCAAGTACAAGTTCCTGAAAGCTTCGACCAACACAGCCTTCTGCACATCGCTGCGCGAGGACGGCGTCTGCACCCTGACCGAAGACGTGTCCGCAGTCTATGAGATCGTCATCAACGGCGTGAACCAGGAAGCCGTGCAGGTTGCCATGAAGGCGGGCATCAATGCCGCCTGCCGGGTTCCGGGCGTCCTCAGGATCACCGCTGCCAACTACGAAGGGAAGCTCGGCACACATCAGTTCCCGCTGCATGTGATTCTGGAGTAGGCTCCGCCTCGTTTTTCTCCAATTTTTTCTGCGATTTCTCACTTGAATCCTTCTAAAAAAAGCTTCATGAAGGCCAGACCACTATTCCATGCAGCCTCAGCCTCCGAGCCTCCCGGAAGAGCCTCTAACAAACCAAATATCACACATATCTCAAATCCGCTCCTGCAAGGGAAGACGGAAGAGCACATCCCCCTCGCCGACGCAGGATAATTCCAGGCCGCACGCCTCAAATTGTCTGCAGACTGCTTGCATCAGCTCCTCCAGGCAGTCGTTTCGAACTTGAACGGAGATGCCCTTGAAGTTTCCAAAGCCGCCTGTGACCAGATCCTCTCCGAACTCAGCCTCCGGCATGACAACCTCAAGCTCTGACAGCTCATCCAAGCAGACGCCCTGCCCTGCTGCGGTATTTTCCAGAATGCGAATAAAATCCTCGTAGTCCATGACACAGACGACAGACTCCGCCTGCTCGGATTCGTCATCATTGAACTCTTTTTTTGCCAGATAGATCTGGTAGCTGCCCACCGAAACATTCTCCAGAGGCACGCCGCAGGAAACCTGATCGGCTGCATCCTGCATGACGGCGATGAGGTTCGCCATCCGCTCCACGACGCAGCAGGCAATGCGCATCAAGTCCTTTTTCTGCCCTCTTGCCATTGATTTATTCTCCTCGGGATCTGCCGATGAACATCCCGGAAGCCCGGTCGCTCTTTGCCCGATCCAAGATCCATGTTCATGCTATGCAAATCACTTGCAAGATCTTGAATTATGCTTTATCCTGATTGCTTAAAATAATTACGGAGACGGCGCAAAAATTGTTCCCGCTAATCCCATCAGCCACCGACAAGCAGGAAAGCATGTTCCAGGATTATTGAAAGGCGAGAGGAGACGAAGATTGAAATTAAATAATTTTTATTTTATTGTGATCGTATTTTCTCATGAATTCAACATCAAGATGGAATAATTCAAATAAGCTGCAACGCTGACCCAGATTATGTAAGGCACCAGCAAAATAGCGGCATCTCTTGAGACCGGCCAGAACTTGATGATGGTCAGCAGTATGAGAATCCAGAGCAATGCTATAACGATCAATCCTGCCAGCGGGGATTGCATCCCGAAAAATGCCGCTGACCAGAGGATGTTTACCCCAAGCTGGGCGGCAAATACATAGATCGGGGTCTTTGCCTCGGGGCGCACCAAACCTTCACGCCACACAAGAAACAACGACAGGCCCATCAACGTGAAGAGGAGAAGCCAAACCGCAGTTATAAACCATCCCGGCGGAGCGAACCAGGGCTTTGCGAGAGTGGGATACCAGGTGAAAACTGAGCTGCGGGTGAAGACAGACCCCAGTACGCCTGCGCCCTGGCAGACGAATATGCTCAGGATGAGCTTTGGAAGGTCCTTTTTGCCAATCGCGTCCATCTTCGCCTCGTTTCCATTTTTCCATCAAAACCGTTTCATATAATTGTAGCAGATTAATGAAGCTATTGGTATTTATAGATAATTAGGGAGTGCCTTGATATCAAAGCCGATGTTGAATGTTGAAATGCAATCATCTTTTAAAATGACGCCTATATACTTCCCAGAATGTTTCAGGAATCTATAGACAATATGACGCAGCAAAAAGCGTATATCTTCCAAAGAATGAATTGTCGAGAACAGATAATTCGCAGTGGTAGATGAAAATGAGACGGCATACTTTGGTTCTTCTAATCCTATCTCTGGCTTTGAATGCGATTTTTGCAGGCGCTATGGCCGCATCGGATAGCAATGCCGGATCTTCGAATGCTTCCGGCGCAACCGCGAGTGACGATAGCGGTTTTCGTCCCGGAATCAACGGCTTTGCTTTTCAGAATTATGGCGATGACATAGCCACTGTGGACCTGACGCCTGCTGAGATGCATCGCATGTTTGGGGACAAGGTATGTGCCTGCCTCAAGGATGGGAATTGCACTCTCACCTACCCCGCCCAAATGTGGATGGAGGCGGCAATTTCCGCCATGCGCTACGGCCACTGCGAAGGCCTGGCCGTGCTCAGCGACCTGATCTACTACAGCAAAGTGAATCCGAGCGGCTTTGGAGGCCAAAACGCCATCGATCTCAGCCTCAAAGATGAGCTGTTGCAGCGGGAGATCGGCTACTGGTGGGTGACGCAGGTCACGAGCCCCGGAGGCTCGGAAAGGATCAAGGACTCTCCTAATGTCGTTTTGGATACACTCGCCCAATCCTTTGCCCTGGGCAAGAATGCCGATGAATGGTGGGTTATGGGCTTGTACCTGCCGGACGGAAGCAGCGGACATGCCATCACGCCCTACGCTGTGGAGGATATGGGCAACGGCATTTCCAAGATTATGGTTTATGATAACAACTGGCCGAAGTCTGAGAGATACGTCGAGGTCAACCGCACCGCCAACACCTGGAGCTATCAGGCATCGATCAATCCGAATGAGAAGTCCACGCTTTACACCGGAAACGCCAGCACAAAAACCCTGGAGATAGTATCCATCTCTTCAAGGCTCGGCCAGCAGAAATGCGAGTTTTGCGATGCGGACAACAGCACGGCATCGAATTTGGGATCGTCGGCATCGACTGCATCGAGTGCATCGTCCGGCACCAAAGGCAATATGCAGATCTGGCAGAACGGAAAGGCCAAAGTCCTCGTCACGGACGACGAGGGAAGAGAGGTCGGTTTCCTGGACACGGGCCAGATGGTAAATGAGATTCCAGATGCAGAGATACGCATTCTGAAGTTCGCGCCCGATGAGCCACCCATGCCGGTGATCTTTGTGCCGCTGTCGTCCTCCGACGATGACACCGAGATCTCGGTAAACGTGAGCAGCACCGCTGCTAACGACTCCGAGAACATGAGTGCAGAGGTTGAAGCGAATCTAGCGAAAACATCCATCATCGCACCAGGCTTTGCCTTATCATCGGAAGTGAATGATCTGCAACAGGGCCAGCACCAGAGCATCGATCTGGTCAAAGAGGATGAGGAATACTCCATGAACATCACCGGCAATTTGATGGAGGCCCCCATGATCGCGGTTGGCACAGATTTAAATCAGATCACCATCAGCGGCCTTAATGCTCTGCCGGGCAAATTCATCAGCTTCTCCTTGAATCCGGCCAGCGGCGCATTCAATATGCTGACCGGAGGCGCGGGATTGATGCAGTTCAAGATGAACTCGACAGATCCGCTAACCGGAGCGCTTTCCACATTCCTCGGCAGTGATCTTTCCATGAATCGCGGCGACAGCTTCTCCCTGAACCTCGCAAATTCGTTCGGAGGAGCGGGAAGCGGCAGCAGTCCGTCTTTCTCCATCGATCGAGCCGGCGGCCTCACTGAGAATGTGGGATTGAAGGATCTATCCGCGACGAATAACATGAATAGCCTGAACAGTTCCAAGCAAAATCAATCGAATGTAACCACCACTGCCATTCCGATAAGCGCTCCAAGCGGCATGTTTGGCAGCTCTTTCGATAAGAGTGATGACGATTCAGATTCATTCGATTCCTTCGATTCCTTCGATTCATCCGAGATGCCGGGATTTTCTGGAGGAATGCCAGGCGGATTCAATATGCCGTCGGGATTTTAAAATTTTTTTAGGATTATTCTTGTAAATAATATCTTTTACGCGCAGAATTTTTAAACGGCTCTGGATTGGTTCCGAAGTGGCTGAAGAGAACATCAAAAAAAGAATGTTCAAGAGATTCCGGTTATCCGAAATGCTTCGGGGTTTGCCGAAATCCCTTGCCGGTTTGATGATATCGCAATGATATCAGATTTAGTGAGCCTCGCCCACCAGGTCCTTGCCGGGTTCCTTGCGCTCCACGGTGCCAAGCTTGCACTCTGCTGGAGAGCATACCAGGACATCCTGAGACTGGAACTTGGTGTACGGGTTCTCCGGAATGGTGGTATCCAATCCCATCGAGGCTGCCATCATCTCAACTACATCCACCATTTTTATCGGAGATTGTGCTGAATTCCGTCCATCAATCAGATTCAGTCTGCAGAACGGACATGTAGAGGCGATAACCTCAGCCTGAATATCGGTTGCATCCTGAACTCTGGCCTTAGCGCAATCCATAGCCAAGTCGGGAATACCGGCCTTCACGCCACCGCCTGCACCGCAGCATCTCTGAAGAGCCCTGTTTCTGACCATGTCCTGGAACTTGACGCCAGGAATAGACTGGATGCAATCCCTGGCAGCTTCAAATGCCCAATCCTTTCCCTTCAGGTGCATGAGATGCCTGCCATTGTGGCACGGATCATGATACGTGAACCTGTAGTTCAACGGTATCTTATACTCAACTTCGCCTTTTCTTATCTTCTCTCTCAAGAATACGGAGAGCGGCATGGTTTCATAGGGGATGTACCCTTCATACCACATAGGCCAGTCTACGGCTGCGTTTCTCAGACATCCGGCGCATGCAAACAATACGTTCTTGGCTCCTCTATCCTTAAGAGCATCGACATTATGCACTGCATGCTCGGCCATGATTTCCCTCTGGCCGGTTCTTACCAGTGCGGAGGCACAGCACCATTCATCCTTGCCAAGCATGGCGAAATCTGCGCCAAGGTTGTCGAGGATCCTGACGGTAGCAACACCCAAAGCCTGTTGCCTGTATGCCGCCGTGCATCCTGCGAAATAGAACAGCTCCCCGGATTCCTGGATCTTGATATCCTTAGGTACCCAGCACAAGCGATCTTCTTGCTTTGCCTGATATGGATTTCTATCACTCTTGAGAAGTTTCGGGAAAAAGGACTGTTTCCCCATCGGTCCGTCGCCGCGCTTGACCAGGTTGGGCCGCATGGCCTCCCAGAGCTCTACAGTCCTGATTCCAGCTTCGCAGACAGTTCCGCAGACACCGCAAGTGGTGCAGCTATACGTATCCTCAGTGAACTGCTTCATCTCGTCGTCATTGAGTGGCTTGGGACCGAAGATCTTGGCACGCAGGCTCTGACTCTTGGCCATGAGCTCTCTCCACTTGGCATTCTTATACATGGGTGTTATGCCGGGCCGATCCTGCCTGACCGCGAAGGTCGGGCACCACTTCATGCACTCCTGGCACCTGTTGCAGCCATCGACCTCCATGAGCTGCGTGGACATCATGTAGCCCGTCATTAAGGGCTTGGAACCTTTTTGATCCGCCATTTTATTCTCCTCCTCTGTTTGCCAAAAGCGTCATGGGTGTGGCAATCACGTGAATGTACTTGCTCCAGGGCAGAACAAAGCAGAACAGACCCAGGGCCAGAACGGTGTGAATCAGAGC
>JAJRAT010000060.1 GCA_028682845.1 Methanothrix sp.
CCGATCTGGGCCGCTGGTGGTCCATAATTGAGCAGTACGGTGTCTCCGTATTCTACACCGCACCCACCGCCATCAGAATGTTCATGAAGACCGGCGAGGCCTTTGTAAAGAAGTTCGACCTGTCCACCATCAGAATTCTGGCATCTGTGGGCGAGCCACTCAACCCAGAAGCCTACATGTGGTACAGGAAGAACATAGGCGCAGACCAGGCACCAATCATTGATACCTGGTGGCAGACTGAGACCGGATGCCACGTCATCGCCCCACTGGCCATGACCCCCGAGAAGCCCGGATCAGTTACCTTCCCGCTGCCCGGCATGAACACTGATATCTTTGACGAGGATGCCAACTCCGTGCCACTCGGCTTCGGCGGCAACATCGTCCAGAAGGCTCCCTGGCCATCCATGCTGCGTGCCTTCTTCAGAGATGAAGTCAGATACAAGAAAGAGTACTGGGACATGTACTGGCAGATCAAGCCCGGCACATACCTCGCTGGCGACAAGGCCACCCGCGACAAGGATGGCTACTGGTGGATCCAGGGCCGCATCGACGATGTGCTGAAGGTAGCTGGACACAGAATCTCCAACGCTGAGGTCGAGTCCGCCGCAGTTTCTCACCCCAAGGTCGCAGAGGCAGCCGTTATCGGCCAGCCCGATGAGGTCAAGGGCGAGAAGATCGTGGCCTTCGTCATTCTCAGAGATGGCGTTGCCGAGTCCCCAGAGCTATCCAAGGAGATCTCCACCCACGTACGCAAGGTACTGGGCCCCGTCGCTTACCCCGACAAGGTCTACTTCGTCAAGGATGTCCCCAAGACCAGATCCGGCAAGATCATGCGCCGTGTCATCAAGGCCAAGGCCCTTGGAAAGGAGACCGGAGACCTGTCCGCTCTGGCCAACCCAGAATCTGTTGAGAACATCCCACGCATTGACCTGTAAGTGGGATTCACCCTCCCTTTTTTTAGCGGGCACACCGTCATTCCTGCCGAATCGATTCCAGGGGCAGACTTTTCGATGGCAGACTCTTGTATTGAAGGATTAATAGGTCCGCAAGCTCAATATTGATATTGGCGAAGTTTCCGGCACTAAAAAATTCAGGCACTTTTCCTAAGCACTTGCTCCAGCAGCTATTCCGGCACTTATTTTAGCACTTCTTCTTTGAATCCACGTTCGCCGATCAGGGGCACGAAGGCTACTCTCTTTTTGTCGTCTATGGCGTAGCTGTTCTCACCAGTTCTTGTTACCAGGCAAAGAGCTTGCACAATGCCGCCCACAGGAAGAATCATCTTTCCACCGATCTTCAATTGCTGTTTGAGTGCTTCAGGAATTTGTGGCGCGCAAGCGGCTGCATTGATTCTGTCATATGGTGCATATTTCGGCAATCCGAGGCTTCCGTCGCCTTCAATCACAATGACGTTGGTAACGCCCGCTCGTTTCAAGTTTTCTTTTTCTTGGACCGCTATTTCATGAATGCGCTCTATTGAGCAAACCTGCCCTTTCGGTCCCACCAGATTAGCTATTACAGCAGCATGATAGCCGCTTCCGCCACCAATATCCAGGACGCTCATGCCTTCCTGCAAATCCAGCAGATCGCACATCTTGGCTACGATGTCAGGCGAGGAAATAGTCTGGCCGAAGCCGATAGGCAACGGAGTATTATCATAAGCCTGCCTTCGTTGATCTGCTCGCACAAACAGCTCTCTTGGCACACTCATCATGGCGAAGATTGTGCGGTTACTGATTCTGCCAGTTAATCGCCCTGCCATTTGCTCCTTTTCTTGCGACATGTTTCTTCTGATTTCGTTTAGATGATCATTGCCGGCATGGGATGAATCGATATGGGATGAATCGATATGGGATGAATCGATATGGGATGAATCGATATGGGATGAATCGATATGTGAAGAACCAATATATGAAGAATTTATATTTGAGGAAATATCATCCTCCTTATCGGATTTCGCGGAGTAATCCTGAGCATCAACATTATTTTGTTGTTCAATGTCTTTGGCCTCGATAATGGTCGGCTGAATCATAAAGGAGGTCATCATTAAAGAACATATTAATAATTGTATATATTTTTTCATATTGTCATCATCCCTCATCACTCTTTTACGAGTTTAGCACCATTGCGATTCCCTTGGATTATCCTTATGTTCTATTGCATCAAAATATTCACAGGAATAGCTTAAATACTTTCTGAAAAAATTCATATTGCATAAAAGCGGGTCGACGGCAGTCTTTTGCCCAAAAGTCGCAAAGGAGCTATTATAGTATTCTCATTTGGATATAAATGTTTTGATGAAGATTTTAGATAAAAAAGATTATAATTTGACAAATCATCAAATAATTCTAGCTCAAACGACCATTAAGAATGTTTAGCTTTAAAATCAAATATATCATCATAATTAGAACGCGACAAATTTATATCCAGATAATGAGACTAAAATTAGATGTTAAAAAGGCATTTGAATATTCATCATAATTTAGTACGAAGAAATAAGAATGATATTGGATTCAAATGCCTAATAAATTGCAAAAAATGCAAGGCGATTTAAAATGGCTGATGAAAAATCGGAAAAATCTGTTCCAACCCTTGATCAGGGTCTGTATTATCCACCCAAAGATCTCGTAGATAACTCCAATGTCATGGCCTGGATGAAGAAGAAGGGCCTGAAGACCGAGCAGGAGATGCGTGCCTGGACCAGCAAGAACTACATCGAGTTCTGGGATGAGATGGCCAAGACCTATGCAGATTGGTTTGCACCCTACAAGCAGACCGTGCAGTGGAAGGCCCCCAATGGGTCCTGGTTCGTGGGCGGCAAGATCAATGTGGCCTACAACGCCGTTGACAGGCATGCCCATACCTGGAGACGCAACAAGCTGGCCTACATCTTTGTCGGAGAGCCGGTGGGCGATGTGCGCCAGATCACCTACTACGAGCTTTACCGTGAGGTCAACAAGTTCGCCAATGCGTTGCTGAAGATGGGCATCAAGAAGGGCGACCGCGTGGGCATGTACCTGCCCATGATCCCGGAGCTGCCCATCGCCATGCTCGCTTGCGCCAAGATCGGAGCCGTGCATGTAGTGGTATTCTCAGGATTCTCCGCGGGAGCCGTGCGGGACCGCCTGGAAGACAGCGAGCCGAAGGTTCTCATCACCTGCGACGGCTCTTACCGACGCGGCAAGCCTCTTGCCACCAAGCCCCAGGCCGACGAGGCCATTGCAGGCTTAAAGTGCATCCAGAAGGTAGTAGTGGTAAAGAGGAACGGCCAGGAGACGCCCATGACCGAGGGGCGCGATGTCTGGTGGAATGACTTCGTTGCAGGCCAGTCCGGAAGCTGTGAGACCGTGGCTATGGATTCTTCTGATCCTCTGTTCATCCTCTACACAGCCGGAGCCGCAGGCAAGCCCAAGGGCATCGTGCACACTCACGGCGGAATTTCCGTCGGACCGGCGTTCACCACGTCCTGGGTCTTCGATATCAAGGATACCGATGTCTACTGGTCGACAGCCGATATCGGATGGATCACCGGCCACTCTTACATCGCCTACGGGCCGCTGTGCCTGGGTGCGACGAGCGTCATGTACGAGGGATCGCCCGACTATCCGGACTTTGGGCGCTGGTTCAAGATCATCGAGGACTACGGCGTGTCCGTCATCTACACTGCACCCACAGCCATCAGGATGTTCATGAACGAGGGACCGGCATGGCCCCAGAAGTACGACCTATCCACGGTTCGGCTCATGGGCTCCGTCGGCGAAGCTATGAACCCCGATGCCTTCGTCTGGTGGAGACGCTACGTGGGCGGCGGTTTTGCACCCATCATGGATACCTGGTTCCAGAGCGAGACCGGCGCACAGGTTATTGCACCTCTGCCCATCACGCCTCTCAAGCCCGGCTCCCCCAGCTTCCCCTTGCCAGGATATAACGTCGAAGTCGTCGACGACAACGGCGCGCCCGTGGCAGCGGAACAGGTGGGCAACATCATCATGACCACTCCCTGGCCATCCATCCTCAAAGAGGTCTACAAGGACCCGGCCAAGTACAACGAGACCTACTGGGCAACATTCCCCGGCAAGTATCTCTCCGGAGACAAGGCTCGCGTGGACAAGGACGGATATATCTGGGCTCTGGGCCGCGGCGACGATGTCCTGAAGGTTGCAGGCCACAGGATCTCCAATGCCGAGGTTGAGGCGTCCGCCGAGAAGCACCCGGCCGTGGCCGCAGCAGCCGTCATCGGCAAGCCGGACAAGGTAAAGGGCGAGAACATCGTGGTGTTCGCAGTCCTGAAGGCCGGCAGCAACGCAGACGCCAATTTGCAGAAGGATATCAAGAACTTCGTGCGAAAGACCCTGGGTCCCATCGCCATTCCCTCGGATGTCATATTTGTAGCGGATATCCCCAAGAACAAGGCAGGAAAGCCGGTGCGCCAGCTCATCAAGGCCAAGGCGCTCGGTCAGGCGCTCGGCGATACTTCCAGCGTTGCCAACCCGAAGGCTCTCGACGGAATCCCGCTCATCACCAAGTGAGCGGATTCAAATCTTTTTTGGCCTTTATTTTTTTGGACTATGTATTTTGGATTATGCTTTACAAAATAGTATTCCATTTTCCTTTGATTTTCGTTAAATTTCTTTGCTATTCAACAAAAAAATAGCATCAAGCCTACAGTCACAGGATTTAGCTTTTTTGTTTTTCCAGATTTAGTTTAGTGTTCCCTAATCCAGCTTTCTCAAAAAATTTCCTGAATCAGTCGTTTGATTTGCATAAATTTCGATGGACCCGGAGTTTTATTCTTTGCCCCTGTGTATCTCGCAGGCCTCGCTGTTGATCTCGCAGACACGGCAGACCTCTCGCTCCTCATCCAGGTGGCGCGTGGCCGTGGCCAGCACCGATGCATTGACCAGGTTCCCGGCCAGGAAAATGGCGGCTGCAATCTGGTCGTCCGGTATTCCCAGGTTGGATGCAATTCTGATATGCAGCTTCAGGCAGTGGCTGCACCTCATGGCTGCAGAGACAGCCACCGATATCAGCTCGACGGTCTTGGGGTCCAGGTTCGAGCTTCGCAAAATGGCGTTGTTGTGCAGGATCTTGGTGATAAGGATCTCTGGATTGTCCTTCATGAACGAAAAGACATACGGGACCTCACCATAGGCGCTCTCAACGGACTTCAGGATCTCTTCGGCGGACTTTTCCTTGCCCTTCACCAAAATAGCATCAAGCTCATCTTCAAAGCTCATCATTTTCACCCTTCAACCCGGCAAAAGCCTGTGCAGTTCGTGCTTCACTTTCATCACGCTGCCGGCCACTTTCGCTAAATATTATTCGGACCGGGCTTTAGAAGACATACCCGGTCTCGGAAGCTGGCAATATTCTCACAAGTATATAGTCCTTCATGTGAGATGGCCTGATGGTGGCAATCTCGCCGAGCGTGACACCCTCATCAAAGGTTACAGCTTTTACCGCATCCTTGTAGCGCTCGTAAGGCAGCTTGACCCGCACGCCGCCCAGGTTGAGGGCGATCGGCAGCGGCGAATACGAGTACTCCGCGTCGGGCACCTGCTCGCGAACAGCGTCCATCACGCGGGGAGGAGATGTGGTGAGAGGATCTTTGGTGATATCCGCACGGGTCTTGTCCAGCGCTCTCCCCACTGATTCAACAATGTGGTCAAGGGTGCCGATCTCCGTTGCCTTCCTGGCCCGGTGGGCCACGCGACCGATAGACGGCACGTACTCGAAGGCATAAGGCAGTTCGCTCTTGGCCATCTCCGGACCGCCTGTGACCACGACCGGCACCGTGATGTTGCGGTAGAGGCTCTCCTTTTTGCGAATGCACTCGCGGAAGTTGCCGAAGATGAAGACCGCTGCATCGTGCTCGTTGATGAGGGCCGTCTCGTACTCGTTGATCTGGGCGATCTCCCGGCCCACACCGCGCGCGAGACCCATCATGTTCGTCTTGGAGCCGTGGCGGCGCAAATATTCGGCAATATCGCAGGCAGTGTGCGGCAGATGATGGATGGCCAATGTCGGCGTCACAACCGCCACCTCGGTTCCAGCCAGCGGCGCTCGCACCAGTTCACCGCGCAGCTCTTTGATCAGAGCCTCCAGGACCGATTTGTCCTCGGACGGAATCAGGATGAGAAGGATGACCTCGCTTTGCGTCACATTCTTTTGCAGAACGTATCCGCCCAGGTCCTCTACCAGCTCGACGACCAGGTCGTGCTTGTACAGACCTCCGGTAAACATCACAGGCTCAAGCATTTTGCATCTCCCTGATCTTCTCCTTGGTCTTGGCGATCAATTCCGGCGTCAGCGTCTCTTCTGCGGCGATGAAGAAGAAGCTGTCTTTGTTCATCTCGTTTCTGCGGTTGCGAAAGCCTTCCGGGGCCACGCGCACGAGCCCGTCCGTCAGGTCTTGCAGGAACTCCATCTCCAGATCCGCTACCGTGAGTCCGGAGGGGTCCGTGTCCGAAGCGATGATCACAATGTCTCTGGCCGGCTGCTCCACTCTCTCGCGACCGTAGCGGCCCCAGAGAATCTTGAGCAGATCGGACATGTGCTCCTCGTCATTGATCTTGACCTGGTAGCCGCCTTCCGTCTTGAGTACGTCTCCCACATCCCTGACCGTGAGCGGCGGAATTCCGGTGCGAAGAAGGCCGTAAATGGCGAACATCGGCTCCATGATGTCCACGTAAACGTACAGCCTGCCGATGGATCTGATGAGGCCGAGGTCCTGCAGGATGTCCATGATCAGCTCGCGGTACTTCTTGGCTCCGAAATCCTCCTGGCCTGTGACAACGATCTTAAAGACCTCCATTGGGTCCATCCTTTAGCCCTCCAGAAGTCCCGAAACCAGGAGCGCTGCGCCCACCGCGCCGATGTACTGGGCATATTTGGGAACGCGCACTTTTTGTTGAAGAAGCTCTTCCATGGCTCTCGGAAGCCCTTCCACAAGCGCAGTTCCGCCTACCATTATCACAGGCTCCTTAACCTCAACCTCTTGCAACTGCTGCTCGTAAACCTGCTCGGCCACGGAGTGACAGGCGGCCATAGCCACATCTTCAGGCTTGCAGCCCAGGGCCAGGCTGTTGACCAGGCTTTGCGTGCCGAAGACGATGCAGTAGCTGTTCATGGCTACGTTGCGGTAGTCGCCCTTCAGTGCCAGCTTGCCAAGCTCCGTGATGTCCACGCCGAGCCTCTTGGCAGTCAATTCCAGGAACCGCCCCGAGGCTCCGGCGCATATTCCGCCCATCGTGAAGCCGCCGGGAATTCCGTCCTGCACGGAGATGGCCTTATTGTCCATGCCGCCGATATCGATGACTGTGGCTGCCCCCTTCTGGGCATCGGCCAGGAAGACTGCGCCCTTGGAGTTGACCGTGATCTCTTCCTGAATCAGCCTGGCATTGATGTGCTTGCCCACCAGGAAACGGCCATAGCCCGTGACTCCTACTGCCTGAACCTCTTCCTTCTTGACTCCTGCCATCTTCAAGGCTGCCTCAAAGGCATCCTCAGCACTCTTCAGGACCTCGTTTGTGGGAACCCAGCCGGTGCCGATGACCTCGTTGTCTCTCATGATCACCGATTTGGTGGTTGTCGATCCGGAGTCGATTCCGGCGGTGAGACCTTTTTGCTTTTCTCTGGCCAGTAGACCTCGGAATTTGACGGTCGTCACCAGAGCTTCCATCCTGGTAAGAAGCGTTTCCGCTGTCGTTCTTTCTGTGAATGAGTAGCTTAAGACGGGAATCTTGGAGTGCTCATGGATGAACTTGCGAATCTCCGAGCGGATGATGGCGGCTTCAGCGCAGCGGAAGCAGGTCATAACGATCACGGCGTCTGCGAGATCGGGATTCTCGACGATCCGAACCGCCCGCGCCATAGCCAGATTAAGATCGCCTGAAGCTACTTTAACTCCGAACTTGTTTTCCACGTTCAGGATATCGTCCAGGGAGACCTCGGGGTAGACGATCTTTGCGCCAACGGTATCGGCAGCGCGCTCGATCTCCTTTTGAATGCCGCTGTACTCTGCGCCGCAGGAGAGCTGGGCAATGCGAATCATTTCAGTCCCTCCAGGAATGTCTTGATCTTTTGCACGAAAACCCGTGCCTCGGCGTCGTCCGTGGGATAGGCGAGGTCAAGGAGCGGAACTCCTTTGGTTCTGATGAGCAGCCTCACCAGCTCATTGGTGCGGTTGCATCCGGCACAGCCGGTCAGCCATCCTGGGTCTTCTACAACGATGGCTGCCTCGGCCTCCTCGATGAGAGGTCCGATCAGCGCCATTCTGCCCCGCACGCCCGAGGGAACATCGACAGCCGCGTAGCGCAGGCCCTTCTTCGGCTCTTCGGGGGTGACGTTCAGGGGAGGTGATTGAATATCATTAGCCGTGGCAAGCTTGCGCACCGATTCCGAGACTACAAGCGCCTTGTGGCCCATCCTCTCCACAAGGTCTGAGAGGATCATGCTGGTAGGAGGATAAACGATAACTTTAGCCATTTTGTTGTACCTCAGATTAAACCCTCTTTGATAATATCTTCAAGTTTATTCGGCATAAGAGGCTTTTTCTTCGCCGGGACCGCAGGGACTTCGCCAACCGCAGCCAGCGCCCGCGAGATCATGGGCAGCATCTTTGCCTCGGACTCGATCATGTAAAAGCCGGGGCGCGCTCCGCCGCCTCTGCGACCGCGGCAGCGGCGGGGATCGCCGGGCGGAAAGCCTCTGTCCTTGATGAAGATGCCGGCAGGGTCAAGAGAGCGGATCTCCTCAATCAGCGCATTGATCACTTCCTCTTCACCGTCCACCACGACGCCAAAGCAGGTCTCTTTGACATTGACATCATACTTTGAGCCGTAAATTTTCATGGCGATATCCGAGGGAAGAATATCCGACTCGGAGGATGTAATCACATACTTGGTGATCCTCATTTACCGCACCTCCAGAACGTAAATCGTCTCCCCTTCTTTGACGTCCTTCAGCTTATCCGGTTCCAGCACGCGGCCAACGATATTGGTGGCCTCGAACTTCTCACCGGAGGGGCCGTAGCGTTTGTCCTGGACAAGCCGCACTCCCACCAGGCCGATCTTCTTGGAGACCTGATTGGAGATGCCGATGGAGCCCGCCGGTACCGGGCCGGTGGGTTTGTTCTCCGGCAGCAATTCCTTGTAGCTGACCGCATCGACCTCGGGCTTGAAGAGAATTGTATTCTCATAAACAAAATAGACGGGCAATGGACCGACTGGCCGCTCTTTTAAGCCGGTGACATGCCGGAAATAATCCAGGGTCTTGGGAGCCAGATCATGATACAGCTCGATGGCTACGAGACGGTTGGCGGGCATGGTTAAGAGCTTGACTTTTTTCTTTTTGAGGATCTCCATGGTGGCTCTTGGATCTTGCTTCACAACGACTGCATCCTCGCCGGTGTGGCCGTCCACCTCGAACTCGATTCCCCGATCCTTCAATAGCGCCAGAGCATCCGACAGTTTCGCACCCATGAGCATGATGCGTTCCGGCTTAACCCGCACCGTTACGAGGCTGCCGTGTCCGGCCAGCTTCACCATGTCCATTCCGGCACTGACGTGCCCGACAATGGAGTGTCCGGGATTCGAGGTGCGATCGGCCTTGTAGATGAATATCCTGCCCAATCCCCTTCCGCCGGTCCTCACCGTTACCGCGCCTTCCAGTCGCGGCTCGCGGTGCTCGAAGGCAATGGGCTCCGCCAGCAACTGGTCCGATGAGATGTACGAACTGGAGACTGAATCAACCAAAAAAGTTCCACTCCTGGTCAGAGCCAGGAAGAATTCGGCTCCGTAGGGTGCATCTTCCACCAGTTCAACCTGAACCTCTGTGAAGATTTCCATGCCTTCTTCCAAAGGCAGCGTCATGTCTCGGGTAGCCAGCTTCTCGGTCAGGTCCTGCCATTCCACGATGGGCTCGACCGCCAAGATCCTGTCTCCGATCTCCAGCCGGTCTAGTGTGTTCTTGCCGCCTACCACATGAGCCAGAAGGCCGCCTTCTGCGGGAACTCCGTATGCTGCACTGTGCCTGCGACGCACGAAAATGAGTTGGGTATTTTCCGCCTCAAATCCTGCGGCTCCCAGCACCACCTCCCAGCGATTGTACTCATGGGCCTCGCGGCCAAAGGAAATGGATGATGAAAAAGGTCCGAAGGCGACGCCGCTTGCCGAAGACCATCTTGCCTCCGACCCCACG
>JAJRAT010000119.1 GCA_028682845.1 Methanothrix sp.
ATAGGCCTCATTCTAGCGCCTCCCGGCCATGCCGCGCAGATCTTCGGGCGTCAGCGATTTTCTCTCCAGGTACCGGGCAAGGCCGGTTGTGATTTCCTCAAAGATGCCGTAGCCCTTCTGCAGAGCCGTGCCGATTTGCACTGCACCGGCCCCGGCCATTATCATCTCCACCGCATCCTCCCAACACGAGACGCCGCCCACGCCGATCACCGGGATCTCCAGGCGCATGGCGAGGTCGTAGACGGCACGAACGGCAACGGGTTTGATGGCCGGGCCGGATAGGCCGCCAAAGCGGTTTCCCAGGATCGGATAGCCGGTCTCGATATCGATGGCCATAGCCTTCAGGGTGTTGATGGCCACGACGGCATCTGCGCCGCCCCGCTGCGCCGCCAATCCCAGCTCGACGATATCCGCCGTGTTCGGGGTCAGCTTGACCCAGACCGGCGCATCCGCCGCAGCCTTCACGGCTCCGGTCACTGATTCCACCAGATCGGGATAGCGGCCCAGCTCTGCGCCGTATTTCTCGGCATGGGGGCAGGAGAGGTTCAACTCGAAGGCATCGGCCTTCAGGCCGCGGGCAATTCCGGCGAACTCCTCGGCGCTGGAGCCGAAGATGCTGGCCACCACCGGCACGCCGCCCGTTTTGGCGAAATCGATTTCTTCCTGGAATTCCTTGTAAGAGGGATTGGGCAGGCCCATAGCGTTCAATAGGCCGCATTCCACGTGCACGATGGTCGGGCCGTGGTGGCCTTCGCGGGGAACTGAGCCCAGAGACTTGGTGACCACGCCGCCCGCGCCCGCGAGCGCAGCGCGCCGCAGTGAGGCTCCCGTGGTGCCCAGGATACCCGCGGCCAGCATGATGGGATTTTTCAGCGTCAGGCCGCCGGCATGGACGGTTAGGGATGGCATGAAGGGAAATGATAGCCGTTACATATTAAAAAGAATTGTCGCATAAGTCATGAATGCGCCATGATTCAGGGAATGTCTATTCCTTCGCATTTCAATGAAGTGCATTTAGAGAGTTTATTATTTTATCACGTTCGCCGGCTACAACGCTTGCTCAATTATCCGGGCGGCATTGCGGCGGCACCACCATGAGAATGCACGCGCTCGCCAGCAAAAAGAATGCGCCGAGGTAGGCGAACACCAGGAAGAAGTTGTCGCCCGTCCTGTCCAGCAGGTAGCCGGAGAGCGTGGGTCCGAGAGGCCCGGCCACGAATCCGTAGGCTGCAAAGGTCAGGCCGAAGATGGCTCCAAAGTGCCGCAGGCCGAAACAGTCCGCCACCAGCGGCGCTGATACGGAAAAGAGGGTTCCGAAAGCAAATCCCACCACCGCAGCCAGAAAAGCGCAGGTGGCCAGGCTTTTTGCGAAGGGCAGGGCAAAGTAGGCAAGCCCTGCCACCAGAAAAGCCGCGCTCATGATCCGGTTTCGCCCAAATCTGTCGGATAGGATGCCGCTTATGATACGGCCCGAGCCGTTGGTGAGATTAAAGGCCGTGAGCAAGAGGATGGCCGATTCCAGGCCGAATCCCCGGAAGAGGCCGTAACTTGTCGCCAGGATGGACATGGAGACTCCCGCCGCTCCGGCTAAAGTCCAGGTGATCCAGAGGAACCAGAAGCTCCTGGTGTGCAGGCTCTCTCCAGGCGTAAGAGACCTCTTCAGCAGATCCTCAAGTCTCTTTGTGCCTGCCGTCTCTCTTTCCAAATTCCGATCGCGCGTCGAATCCCTTGCCTCCGCCCTTGGTGCGCAGGCAAAATAGGCCCCGGCAAAGCCGAATACCAGCGTCAGGAAAGCGATGACGAGATTCATGGATAAGTACCCCAGCACGATGAGCATCTTTCCAAAGAGCGGAGACATGACTGCCGCAGACAGGCCGAATACCATGCTCACCGTCCCCGCCACCAGGCCCTTCTTTTGCGGATACCACCATTGCACCACGGTCAGTGCCGGGACGTAGACAAAGCTGGATGCGAGGCCGTTGAGAAAAGCCCAGGCATAGACCATGTAAATGGAAGAGGCATAAGCCGCCACCACGGAAGAGAATGCGGTAAATGCGATCCCCAGGAAGATCATTTTGCGAGGTCCGTATTGCTCCTGCCAGCGCCCCGCCAGGAACATGAAAGCGCCCACCGCGGCAAGCATGAAGAAGATGACGAGGCCGGTGGCCGCCCTCCCCACATGGAACATTTCCTGCCAGGCCGGGGCCATCACTCCCGGAAAGCCGAAGGTGAGAGCGCCCGGCCAGAAGATGGCCACACAGCAACCCAAGACGACCGGAAGGCCGGAAGCATTTCTATCCAATCCAATAACCTCTGGCCAATATCTGCTCTATGGACTTCAATTGCAGAGTGTTCGCGTCTGCTTGCCGCCAACGCATGATGCAAGCTAGCATGAGTCATACTTATTGGATTCGCTTGGATTAGCTTTGAGTTGGCATATATATAAACACAAGAAAAATAAATTAAAGAAATTGAAATAGATGAGAAAAAATATAGCGGAAAAAAAAACCGCCCGACTATTTGCTGCCGGATAGCTCCGGATAGACGAAGGTCCTTCCCTCCGGCATATCCAGGCCGAGTCGCTTCAGATATTCCGTGTGAACACTCACGGGATCAAGATCAGCTTCCGGATGCAGCAGCTTGGCGAGATATGTGGCACCAACTTCCTGATTCAGGCCATTCATAACCGACCAATCGATCACGAAGATCTTCCCCGACTTCACGGCAGGAAGGCCGCTAGCACCAGCCCTGGCTAAAACCTCATTTCTTACCGCTTCCAGCTTCACGGTATCCGAAGACGGCGACTGTTCCCAGCCCATCTGTGTCTGGCCGGATGGTTGCGTCTGCCGAACTATGATGGCTTCCGGACTTTGGGTAAGAATCCATTCCCAGGTTACCTTGGGATAAGCTTCATTGAGGTCTTTGGCAATATTGAAACCGTTCGCTTCCCTCAGCACGCCGTCAAATCCGGAGCCTACGCCGAGGGTTGATAGTGCGCCGATTCCGCCGGTTGAACTCCACTCCACGTAAACCTTGGGCTTGTTTAGGCCGGCAACGGCATTGGCCACCTTCTCGCTCTGCTCATTATGCCAGCTCAGGAAGTCCTCTGCTTCAGCCTCTTTCCCAAGAATTTTGCCGAGCAGCTCGACCTCTTTGGTCATATTCTCTGGCTGGTAGAAATCCAAGCCGATTGCATTGATATTTTCAAAAGAGGACAATCCTTTCTGCACTGCCGCAATGCCGTAGGATTTGCCGGGATAGCTGTACCCGATGATGATTATATTGGGAACAATTTTATCCTCTCCCCCTTTCGCGATCTCTCCGATCATCTCATAGTCAAGAGCATTCCATTTTCCAACGCTCTGCTTCTTCTTCAGCTCAGGGAAGTAATACCCCTGATTCTTGATCGACTCAGAGATGCCCACGACCTTGTCTGCTGCACCAAGCATGACTACCGCAGATGCTGCATCCGAGTTTGTGACGATAATGCGCTCCACGGGCATTTGCAGCGTGACCTCCCGACCGGCGGAATCGGTTATGGTCATCGGATAGTCGGCGCCCAATGCTGCGATAGAGCTTAAAGAGACCAGCAATGCGAGCAGGATCATTGCCGGAATGGAAATTTTAACGCGATTCAAATCAATCCCTCATTCATCTAGTTTTAATATATCTTTGATCATCGTACGTAGTTATTAAAATCATTTTTGGTTGTAGTGTTATTAATGACAATTATTCAAACAGAAGTGCAATAAATTAATAAGCATACTTAAAATTAATAACAAATATTATTATACGTGTGAGATTGGCTGAGGATAGAGATAAATTGAGCCTCAATTCGCACACTTCAAAAAAAGATTAGTGCCCTTGATCCGAATCAGAATTTTCCGATCAGGGCATATGTGGTTCAGGGCTTATACTGGTACTTTTCCGTCGGGAACTGGGCCAAGGTGGTGTTCCACTTGGGCTGGAATGTAGAGATGGAAGTGTTCCTGCAGGTGCAGTCGAAGATGCCCTTCTGGCTTCCGTACTGCTTATCAAAGAACCGGGAAGGAAGGTCGAAGAAACCGCCGCTGCAACATGGTAGCCAGTCCTCGCCCCAAGTAGGAGCGCTCTTGGACATATCGATCTTCATGGTCTTCTGTACCTGGAAATCACCCACATAGTTGCTTTCGATCTCAATGATGGGATTATGCCATCCTTGGAGTTCCCTGGACCTGGGAGTAACCTTTGCGGATGAGGTCTGTCCAGAAGCTGTGCGGAGAGTTCGAGTGACCATTTCGCTGATGTGAAGCGTACCTTGAGTAATATCATCGTCTGTCTTCATGCTGACGGAACCTTTTCCTGCAACGGTTGCTGTTGGTGATGTGCAGTTCATATCCACGGCGATGTCGCCCTTGACTGCGCGAGCATACTCCACCTGGCGCTGCATAACAACCGCTTCCTGGTAGCTTCTGGCCTCATTTTTATCCTTAAGCAGAGAGTTGTAGGCTACTGGATGAGAGGCATACCAGCCGGTTCCATAAGCAAAGTTTGTAGGGCTCTGAACATTATCATATTGCTTAGTATAGGTGATAGCACTGTTGGCACCAACATAAGTGGAGACAAAATCACCTTTTGTATTTATATAATAGATGGTGTTAGAGGTGTGAGTTGTCTTTTGCTCATCGTAGAGTATGTCGGCATAGTCCATAGTGCCGCTTCCGTGGGCATACTCGAGCATGGATAGGTTGTTCGTATTCACTTTAGCGTATTCCATTACATAGCCTTGACCAGTCACGTCGCTGGTAACATCGTTTTTATGTTTAATTGCAATCTGGTTCGGGTTCATATCCCAACCAGTTGCAAAGCAAGCGCTCGTTACCATCAAGAATAGAATTAGTCCCATTCCTAATCTAGTTGTAAGATGTCCCATTTCAATCCCTCATCTGTTTTCGTAGATATACTGAGGCGGAATTGCTCATAGTAATATTTAATTCTTTTCAGGTAAGACAATATATTAAAAATTTCTTATGGCTATATTTTAATGCTAATTTGAAATAATTTTTGTTATTTTGTTATACCGATTAGATAGATTTATATGCAGGAATGGGAAACAATGAACATACTCCATCAGGCGAATACAACAGATGTGAGTGGGGGAGGCACATCTGTTGCTAATAGCCTTGGCCGATCGCCAAAAAAAGGCAGGAGCTTACAATCCTATTTCTAGCAATCTCAGAACGCAATTGAACATTCAATTCTCATGGCATTATTTTGGAAGAATAGACATTGGAAAAAAAGCACGCAACAATAATCAAGATCTGATAAAAACTCCGGGTGGACGGATCGAGATCCTGACTCTTGAATCCACAGGGATAAGTGGTTGTACTGAAATAAACTAAGACGAAATATGCGTTTGGTTTGAATGATATAGATATCATTAAGGCATCAAAGTCCATGTTCGCGTATTTATTCACTTAAGTTATTTCATTACAATCACTAAATAGAATTTGCCCTATTCGTGAGAAAAAAGAAATCAAGCCCCGAAACCGGGGCTTGAGGGGCTTATTGTGGTTTTGGGTTACTGCAAGCTTCAGGGAACCAGCGAGTCCAAAACCCGCTCGGCTTCCTCGCGGCGTGCTTCCATCACGTAAGGAATGCCGGAGACGTAGGCCGCTTCCTCGGTGAGGGCCATGAGGTCGTCGCGGGAGATGGTGGACAGGCGGAAGTTGCGGCTTCCGGCCATGAGCTGCTGCATTCCGGTCTTGAACTTCTGGCCGTAGGTGTAGATGGCGATGGCACCCATGGGGATGTCCTTGAAGTCGTTGCCGAATCTTGCCTTCAGCTCCTCGTAGGCTACGAAGATCTCCTCGGGCTTGCTGCCGAACTTGGAGACGTTCTTGGGCAGATCGCCCTTGGCCAGCCAGTCCTGGATGTTCTTGCCGACCATGCCGGGGATCATGAGGGACCGGCCCATGCAGACCGCCTTGAAGTAGGGGCTGCCCATAGCCAGAGCCTTGTAGACGCCGTCCTCGGTCGAGAATCCACCGGCCATGGCCAGATCGGGAACGCGCAGGCCGCGATTGGTAAGCTTGTTGGCAAACTCGATGGCCAGGGACTGCAGGTAGAAGGTGGGGATGCCCCATTCGTTCATCATAGGCCAGGGGCTCATGCCTGTGCCGCCCGGTGCGCCGTCGATGGTGAGCAGATCCAGCTTTGCCTCAGCGCCGTAGCGCAGGGCCATAGCCAGCTCGACCATGGAATAAGCGCCGGTCTTGAGGGTGATGCGCTTGAATCCGAGGTCCCGGAGCCTGTCGATCTCGGCCATGAAGCCGTCGTAGGTGACAAATCCCAGGCGGGAATGCCGCTCGAATTCCTTGATGGCTCCGGCCTTGAAGGCTGCCTGTATTTCGGGAAGGGTGGGATCGGGAGAAACGACATAGCCGCGCTTCTTAAGCTCCAGGGCCCTCTCCAGTGTCTTCACCTTGATCTCGCCGCCGATGCATTTTGCGCCCTGGCCCCACTTCAGCTCAATGGTTTCCAGGTTGTGTTTGGACGAGACGTACTCAGCCACACCGAGACGGGTGTCCTCCACGTTCATCTGAACCAGGATCTCGCCGAAGCCGTTGTAGAACTTCTTGTAGGTGTTGATCCTGCGATCCATCTCGGGAGACTTGGCGACCTTGCCCTTGCTGTCTCTCTCCAGGCCCGGGTCAATTCCGCAGACGTTCTCGCCGCAGACGAGAGTGATGCCGGCGATGGCTGCGCCGATGGCGAAGTGCTCCCAGTTCTTGCGGGCGATCTCCGTAGAGCCGAGAGCGCCGGTGAAGATGGGCACCTGCATCTTTACCTTCTTGGACCAGCCGTATTCGGTTACGGTATCAACATTGGGGAAGAGCGCCGTGTCCGGCCCTGCCTCTACTCCCTCGGGCAGGCCGTCTGCGCCCATAGCGTATCCCTGAATGCTGAGATGAGAGTAATCAATGGGATAATCCTTGTCTGCTCCTGCCGTGATCTCTCCGAAGGGTCCGGGATAAAGCACTTCTCGGCCTCGGAAAGAAGCCAGCCATGTCTCGCATCCTCCCCGGCATCCGTCTAGGCAGTCAGAACAAAGCCCCGACATGGGGACGACACTTCGCGAGCGGTTAAAAGTTCCAGTGGCGGCACTGGCATTTGGTCTTCTCAGATTCATTGATCTCCACCCTTGCATAATATTACTACAGACCGGGCATCGACCGGGGCCTGATAAACGGCAGAATAACGATTCGGTGCATGATTCAAAGACTCTTGCGCCGACCGATCTGCTTGCTGGGACTATTGCTTAAGGCCGATCTCTTCCATTGGTCTGGCACCAGGTGGCTTCCTATTTGCCGCTATAAATACGTTTTCATAAAAGATCATAATTGTTATGAACAGCCCAGCCGGAAGACTCTGTCCGGCGACAAATGCCTTCCGCCTAGATCAATAAATATCTTTTCATAAAGCTTCATAATTCTTATGAAATGAGGAAGGAAAAGCTTTTCCGGTAAGGATGCCGGACTAAAACCGAGATGACGAATCTCATTTCATCGAGTTGGGGAACCAAGCAGAGACGATTGCTTTAATATTGCATTGAAGAGAGATAAAAGAGCAAAGAGCAGAAGATCAAAGAGAGATTATATCGATTCGCTATATTTCATCAATAGCAGGCAAGAGCAGAAAGACCAGATAGAGGCGAGAGTGGGAAGAGCTGGAGACAGAGATGATAGCAATAGTCAACTACGGCATGGGCAACCTGTTCAGCATTTACAACGCCCTGGATCGGGTCGGAGCCGGCCCGAAGATCATTGCCGATCCAAAGGACCTGGCAGGAGCGGACGGCATTGTGGTTCCCGGCGTTGGTGCCTTTGGGAGCTGCATGGATCAGCTATCCGGATTCGAGGGCGTTCTACGCAAAGCGTTTGACGACGGAGTTCCGATGTTCGGCATCTGCATCGGTATGCAGGTGCTCTTCGAAGAGAGCGAGGAAAGCCCCGGAGCGCAGGGGCTTGGCTGGATCGAGGGGAAGGTAGTGCGCCTGCCGGATGGTGTCATGATACCCCAGATGGGCTGGAATAGCCTTGCCATCAAGCGGCCCGTGCAGATGTTTGAGGGCATCTCGGAAGGAGACATGTTCTACTTTGTGCACTCTTACTACGGCCTGCCAAAGGACCGCTCGGTGATCGCCGCCACCACGGAGCACGGGGTGGAAGTCACAGCCGCCGTGGTCAAGAACAACCTATTCGCCACGCAGTTTCACCCGGAAAAGTCGGGAGCGAAAGGCCTGAAAATACTTGAAAACTTTGTGAGGTCCACGCGATGTTAGCCAGAAGGATCATTCCATGTCTGGACTGCGACCTACAGGTGCCGGGAGGTCGCGTTGTCAAGGGCATAGAGTTCAAGCAGATCAGATATGCCGGAATTCCCTGGGAGCTGGCCGGGAAATACTACGAGGACGGCGCGGACGAGATCGTCTTCCTGGATATCACGGCATCTCATGAGCGGCGCGAGACCATGACCAGTGTCATCAAAAAAACCTCTGAGTCGGTCTTCGTGCCCCTAGCCGTGGGCGGCGGAATTCGAAGCGTGGAGGAGGCAAGAGAGGTCTTCAACGCCGGGGCCGACAAGATCACGGTTAACACCTCTGCCCTGAAGCGCCCGGAGCTGATATCGGAGATCGCGGACAAGTACGGAAATCAGGCCGTCGTGCTGGCCATCGATGCCAAGAGGCGCAACACTCCGGAAGAGGGCCGAGAGATTGTGCAGACTCCGGAGGGACCCTGCTGGTTTGAGTGCTCCTTTTATGGAGGCCGCGAGTTCACCGGAATCGACGCCATCGCCTGGGCCAGGAAAGCCGTGTCCCTCGGCGCGGGCGAGATCCTGCTCACCAGTATGGACCGGGACGGGACCTACGACGGATTCGACATACCGCTCACAGACGCGGTCTCCAAGAGGGTGAGGGTGCCGGTCATCGCCTCGGGCGGATGCGCCAGCCCGGAGCATATGCTGGAGGTCTTCCAGAAGACCGATGCCTCGGCGGCGCTCGCTGCGAGCATCTTCCACTTCGGCGAGTACAACATCGCGGATGTGAAGAGATTCCTGAAAGAGCGGGGAGTGAACGTCCGGGTTTGAAGCCGAGACATCCCAGCGCCAGATTTATTGCAGCGGCCAAGGATGCGTCAGCGGAGAGTGGATTGATAGATCTTGCCAAAGCTCCCTGCAATCAGCCTCTGCAAGTCCTGGCGGTGGGCGACGAAGGTTCATGGGAGAAGAAGTTCGAATCCCTTGGGATACGAAAAGGAAGGCGAATACGAAAGATAGCCTGCCAGCCGTTCGGCGGTCCGGTGGTGATCGAGGTCAACGGCTCGAAGATTTCATTGGGCCAGAAGATCGCATCAAAAATAGAGGTAGAGGTTATTGCACCATCCACCCCGTGAGAATTTAGTCCCCCGCTCTCCTCCCGCTCCGGGTCTAGTTTAAAAGTGCAATTAATCGGCTTTTTTTGCCGATTTTGCCGATATAAGCATATTTATGTTGATATGAGCTGCTTGAGCCTCTGGATGCTCTCCATGGCCTGAGCGGACTCGTGCATCTTCTCCTCCTCGAAATGCTTGATGATTTCATCGATGCTGGCCCGCAGCGAGTAGACCTTCATCGGTCTGCCCTTGCCCTCGCGTTTGATCTCCTTCTCCTCGATCCAGCTGTTGTCGCGCAGGGTGCGCATGGCAATGCTTACCTCGGGCTGGCGAAGGTCAGAGCCCATCTCAATCTCGCGGGATGAGGCTTCATCCACATTAGCGAGGAATGTGATTAGAGTTGAAACGTTACGCGGCACGCCCAGGGATCGAAGCGTCTCGACAAATTCCATATCCTTGTCGTCCAGGATCTTTACGGTGGACTCTCTCATAATCGTCACCATATTTTTCTGCCCACAATAACTTAATGATATAAATAATTTGTTTTGAAAGGCAATGGCTATTAAATTTACTAAATTAGACTAATACTTTAGATAATAAGTCAAAATGCAATCGACATTTACAGTTAGATGATTTATGATGCCTTGCACTTCGTTTTTAGGAATTTATATTTATAATGATTTCC
>JAJRAT010000104.1 GCA_028682845.1 Methanothrix sp.
ACGATGGATGCCAAAATTGATAAGGCTGCAAGAAAAAGGCTTTAGAATTCTCAATTGATAATTATAATCAGGATACAAAAAGAATATTAAAAGCTATGAAAACATTTAGATCGCAGAAAACTCTAAATCATGAATCATTAACTTTGTAAAATATTGATTTAATAATTTGCATTAAAAATATAATTTGATTTAGCGCCGCCAGCACTGTCATTATGGTGCTCAGGCGTTTGATTTCCAGTTTTCATGCTTAAATCAACGGGTCTTTGGCTCCGTTGATCTCGAATGCCTCTTCCCGCTCAATGCAAGTGGGACAGGATCGGCACGGCTTCTCCTCACCCCGGTAGCAGGACCACGTGAGTTCATAAGGCACTCCGAGCTTCAGGCCCAGGGAGACTATCTCGGCTTTTGTCAGGTCCACAAAAGGAGCGCACAGCTCCACGGGATGCCAGGCAGTGGCCAGCCGGATGGCAGGCTTGAGGGCTTGCACAAACTCGGCCCGGCAGTCGGGATAGATGGTGGAGTCGTTCTTGTGCGCGGCGTAAAATATCTGCGGGATCTCCCGGGCTTCTGCATATCCCGCCGCCAGGGATAGCATGATCATGTTGCGGTTTGGAACCACGGTCTGCCTGGCCGCGTCCTCGGTGTAGTGGCAGCTTGGGACGTCTTTTCCGCCCAGAAGTGCACTGTCGCCCAGGAGCCCGGCCACGCTGCTCAGGTCGACCACGCGATGGACTATGCCAAGCCTTGAGGCAATGGTCCTGGCGCATTCTATCTCTTTCTTATGCCTCTGCGCATAATTAAATGTGAGTGCATGTACCTCGTAGCCATCGTCAACCAGCTTATAGAGCAAGGTGGTCGAGTCCACGCCGCCGGACAGGATCAGGACAGCTTTCATCAAACCACAATCTCTCCGCAAATCCATATTAATACTGTTGTCTAACGATTCAGACAAGAATGCCCAACAATCCAACACTTATCAAACCAATTCACCAAACCAATTCACCAAACCAACTCACCAAACCCATTCGTCGAACCGCCTTCCAAAACCGGACCTCCAGTGAGACTTTATATCCTGCTTGCAAATAAGCATGAGATAGATAAGCGTGGATCTGATAGTCGGTGCGACCATGATGGATCGGCGCGGATGTTGAGGAGACGAGATGAGCGGAACATTGGAGGCTCTCCGGGAGATTTTCGGCAGCAGAGTATCCGCTTCGCTGGCCGAGAGATACTGCTATGCCTCGGATGCATCGCAGGAGCAGGGGATGCCGGACTACGTGGTGCGGCCCGAGAACGTTCAAGAGGTCTCCCGTCTCCTCAAGTTTTGCAGCGAACACCAAATCCCGGTGACGCCGCGGGGTGCGGGCACCGGCCTTGCCGGAGGAGCCTCGCCCGTGCATGGGGGCGTAGTCCTGGACATGTCGGGCATGTGCAAAATCGTCGAGATCGACATCGTTAACTTGCAGGTTATTGTGCAGCCGGGTGTGGTGGCGGACAGGCTCAATTCCGCCTTGAGGCCGCACGGATTCTTCTTTCCTCCCGACCCCGGCAGCTCGGCCATGTGCACCATCGGCGGGATGATCTCCAACAACAGCAGCGGAATGCGCAGCGTCAAATACGGCACTACTAAAAATTACCTGCTTGATCTCGAAGTCGTGCTCGCTGATGGCCGAATAATTCGCACCGGCTCAAAGGTTCTCAAGTCCTCTGCCGGCTATGATCTGACCCGTCTTTTTGCAGGAGCGGAGGGGACGCTGGGCGTCATCACGGAGGCCGGGCTGAAGATTGCTCCGCTGCCGAGATCCAGGAAGCTGGTCCTGACGTGCTTCCCGGATGCCGAGACGGCAGGCCGGGCGGTGATAAGCGTTTTTTCCGCAGGCATCACTCCCTCCGCCTGCGAGATACTGGACCGGCTCACCTGCCGGGTTCTGAAGAGCTGCGACCCGAACATAGCGGTGCCGGATGATGGCGATGTGATACTGTTCGAGGTGGACGGCCCGCAAAACTCGACTGAAGAAGAAGCCTTGCAGATCGCCGAAATCTGCCGCCCGCAATCCTTGAGCGTTCGAGTGGCCGACAGCCGAAAGGAGATGGATGAGATCTGGGCGGCCCGAAAGCTCGTCGGCGCAGCCATCTCTCGCCTGGACCCGACCAAGACGCGCATCTACATGGGCGAGGACGTGGGCGTTCCCATCAGCCGGATTCCCTCTCTGATAAAAAAGGTGCAGCAGATTTCGGCAAAGCTGGACATTCCCGCCATGAAGTTCGGCCACATCGGAGACGGAAACCTGCACGTTGCCCTTTTCATCGATGTCATGGATGAGGTGCAATGGTGCAAGCTGCGCCTGGCCGTCGACAGAATTCACAGAGCCGCTCTTGACCTGGGAGGAACGGTCAGCTCGGAGCACGGCATAGGACTGGCCAGGGCCGAGTACCTGCCGGAACAACTCGGCGAAGAGACGCTTCAAGTAATGAGGTCCATTAAAAAAGCCATCGATCCGGCGAATATACTGAATCCGGGCAAGCTGGGGCTTTAGATAAGAAACGGTCAGGTGCAAAATGAATTTAGAACTTGAGCAAGTGCGACTGAGCAAGTGCGACTGAGCAAATGCGAAATGAGTGGGTGCGAAATGAGTGGGTGCGAACTGAGTAGACAACGAATATGAGATTTGCATGGGAATGAAACTTGATCTGAGGTCGATCAACCGCTGCGTCCGCTGTGGAACCTGCCGTTCCGTTTGTCCCGTCTTCGAGGAGTCCGGCTGGGAGTCTGCCAACACCAGGGGAAGGATCCTTGTGATGAAGGGCTTGGCGAACGGTCTTGAGGCCGACAAAGAAGTGCAAGACAGCCTGAACACCTGCACCACCTGCGGGATTTGCACGGAAAAATGCCCGGCGGGCATAAATCCTCCGCAGATGGTGGAAGAGGCCAGAAGAGAGCTTGCGGCTTCTGGCATCATGACGGCGGAGCAATCGGATCTCTCCAGGCGTATCTACGGGAGCGGCAACACTTTTGGAGAGCGGACACGGAGACTGGCTTGGCTTAGCGATCGGAGCCGCCTGGAGTCGAAGTCCGATTACGTCTATTTTGTGGGCTGCATGAACTCTTATCGCTACACGGAGACGGCCATGAACAGCTTTGCCCTCCTCTCGAAGTTTGGCGTGACCATGCTCCCGGATGAGCAGTGCTGCGGCTCGCCGTTGCTGCGCACCGGCTTTAGCGCCGCCAGGCTCGTGGATGCGAATGTCCGGCAGATGAAGCAGATCGGGGCCAGGACCATTATTACGGGATGCGCCGGATGCTACACAACCTTGAAGAATAGTTATCCTGCAGACATTCGCGTCCAGAGCATTCCTGAGTTTCTGGCGGAGCACATATCCGAGCTGGACATCAAGCCTCTTCCCATCAAAGTAACCTATCACGATCCGTGCCACCTTGGCCGTCACAACCGGATCTTCGAGCAGCCGCGCCGGGTTATCGAAGCCGTCTGCGGCCTTTTAGAGATGAAAGCCGCTCGCGAAAATGCCCGCTGCTGCGGAGGCGGCGGTGGCGTGCGATCCGGTTATCCTGACCTATCCCTCCGGATGGCCAAGAGAAGATTGTTGGACGTTCCGGAAGGCGTGGACTATATCGTCACATCCTGTCCGCTCTGCATCCGAAATCTCAGGGATGCGGGTGCGGGGGAAAAGGTCATCGATCTGGTGGATCTGGTAGCCAGAGCGACCAGCCTGCCAAAATAAATTATCTAAGGCGTTGATAAGTAAGGCGTTGACAAGTAAGGCGTTGACAAGTACTTCTTTGCTTTTAGATGCATAGCTACATTTAGTGGTAAAACCATTAAGAGAGTCAGAGTGGAGCCAAAGACCGGATAGCTGCCTAACATGCATTGATATCTCAATTAAAGAGATCTCGACAGAGAGATCCATAATGGAAAACTCAATGGTGATCTCGATGGGAATCTTGATGCCGCGGGGAGTATTCCAGCATTCTTGAGATATGAACTGTGGTCTGCCAATCATGGCCGGATGCCCGCAAATTCATTGGCAGGAGTGGTCACAAAGCATTTATACTTGTTTTGGCGTAAGGGTTCTGGTTTGTTCCTTATCATCATGGAGGATTGAAAAATTGACAACTGTTTACGACGTGCCTCCCCATGACTTGATAGCAGCAATAGCCCAGGATCTGAAGGCGACAGGCAAAATCGTGCCGCCTGACTGGGCTGAGTTTGCCAAGACTGGGGTGAACAAGGAGATGCCGCCCACCAACCCCGACTGGTGGTTCGTGAGATGTGCATCGGTTCTGCGCAGAATATACATAGACGGCCCGGTGGGAGTCTCCAGGCTGCGGACCTTTTACGGTGGAAAGCACCGCAAGGGCGTAGCTACCGGACACTTCACCAAGGGCAGCGGCTCTGTAGTCAGAGAGTCCCTGCAGCAATTGGAGAAGGCCGGCTACGTGAAGAAGCTCAAGAAAGGACGCCAGATGACCCCTGCGGGCCAGGCATTCATGGACGGCATGGCTCACAAGATTCAGAGCAAGGCACAGGGCGCTCCGGCTGAAACGGCTGCAAAACCGGCTGCAGAATCAGCATAAACGCTTATTGGCGATTAGCTAAAAAAAGGAAAATAAAAGAGGTAGAGCTACAATGGCTGACGATGAGCTTGCAGAATTAAGACGACGTAGGGTGGAGCAGATCCAAAAGCAGCAAGTGGATTCGCAGATGATGGCGGCCCAGCAGGATCAGGCCCAGCAGGAGCTGGAAGCCAAGAAAGCTGCCGTTATGAGAACCATCCTCACACCCGAAGCCCGGGAAAGGCTGAATGCCATACGCATGACAAAGCCGGATTTCGTCACCCAGATCGAGGGTCAGCTCATCATGCTCGCTCAAAGCGGCAGGCTGCGGGGTGCGATCACCGACGAGCAGCTCAAGGCAATCCTTAAGCAGGCCCAGCCCAAGAAGAGAGACATCACTATCACCAGGAAATGATTTTGGCAAGGCTATTTGCGATGAATGTTGCAGTTCTGTTTTCCGGCGGAAAGGACAGCGGCTTGGCCACTCTCCTCCTCGAACCATACTTCGATGAGATCGAGTTGGTCACATTCAGCTTTGGCCATGATGACGCCTGGAAGGTGGCAGCCGCCGCGGCAAAAGAGCTTGGTCACCCTCACAGGAGAGTTGTCTTCGAGAATGATATTCTGGAGAGAAGCCTGCAGATCTTGATGGATACAGGCTATCCCAATGATGCTCTCGATTACGTTCATCAAGTTGCAGTAGAATCCCTTGCAAGAGAATGCGAATTTGTGGCTGACGGGACGAGGCGAGACGATCGCGCTCCAAAGTTAAGCGTTAGCGCTGTGCGAAGCCTCGAAGACCGGTTGCACGTGCAATACCTCAGACCCCTGGCAGGGCTAGGGGTTAAGACCATCAAAGCTATGGCCTCACGCTACTTGGACTTCCAGGAGGAGAACTCCGGGAAGCATCCCGCTTCGGACTTTGAGGTGGGCCTGAGATTTGCATTAGCGGAGAGGCAAGGCCAGAGGGAAGTCGAGAGGATTTTTCCCTCCAACCATATGCATACAAGAGTTATTCGGAGATTAGATAAATGTCCAAAAAACAGTTAGGCAAGAAGATCAGGCTTGCCAAGGCATTCAACCAGAATCGTAGGGTGCCGTCATGGGTCATTGTCAAGACCATGAGGCGCGTCGTGACGCACCCCAAGAGACGCCATTGGAGAAGAAGCACATTAGAGGCATAAATAATGGCTGACACAGAGAGAGTTTACACCATTCCCCTTGGCGTGGTGAAGTCCGCACCAATTTACAGAAGGTCCAACCGGGCTATGACCGAGGTACGCAATTACCTCTCCAAGCATATGAAGACCCCCGCGGAAAATATCAAGATAGACCCGGGCTTGAATGAAGTGATCTGGGCAAGAGGCGACATGAAGCCGCCACTACGCGTCAGAGTTCGCGCAGTCAAGTTCGAAGACGGCGGGGTTGAGGCAGAATTTGCAGGCAAACGATAAGAGATTGAATATTGCGGGCAGTTCCCTTCTGGGAGTCTTTGCCAGGGCAACGGATAAGGTAGTCCTAGTGCCGTATGAGGTCGGACCGGAAGCGTTCGAGTTCGTGCAAGCGGGACTGAAGGTGGAGGCCGTGCGGATGCTGGCGGGAGGGAGCGCAGTCTTGGGCTCTCTGATCGCAGCCAATTCGAGCGGCTTCATTGTCACTCACCATGCAGGCGACGAGGAGATGAAGCTCCTGCGCGAGCACGGACGGGTGGCGCGGCTGCCTTCCAAAAACAATGCCGCAGGAAACATCATCCTGGCTAATGATAGCGCAGCTCTGATTCATCCGGGACTATCCGCCAAGGCCAGCGAAGCAATCGCTGAGACCCTGTGCGTAGAGGTCGTCAAGGGAACCATCGGGGGCTTGAAGACTGTCGGCATGGCCGGCATTGCCACCAACAAGGGCCTTCTGGTTCACCCGCGAGTCATGCCGGACGAAATCGCGGTCCTGGAAGATCTCTTCGAGCTGCCGGTGGATGTGGGCACGGTGAACCTCGGCTCGCCTCTGGTGGGCTCCGGTGTTCTGGCCAACAGCCACGGCTATTTGGCCGGAGAAGATACCACCGGCCCTGAGCTTGGCCGCCTTGAGGATGCATTGGGTTTCCTGGTTTGATGGGTTCCCGGTTTGATTTTGGGAATTAAAAACCGCAGCTTAAATCCGGTTTGATGATTAAATAATTGGGGTGGAGCAATTGAGCACATTTGAAATCAAAGGACAGTTTAAGGGAGGACTTGTCGGCAAGACCTGGCTGCCCTTCAGCAAGGTTGTAGTGAGCCAGAACGAGAAGAATGCCGTCAATAAAGTCTATTCTCTCATGGGAAGCGAGCACGGCCTGAAGAGAGGTCTCATCAAGATTGATGGGGTGAAGGCCGTTGAGTAGCTCTCCTGGAGGCGAGGAAGAGGTCAGGAGACTGCTGGCTGCATACCAGCAGTACCAGGCTCAGGCAGAGTCCATCGTGCGCCAGTTGAATCTGACGCAGGTCACAATGCAGGGCCTTGACAATGCCTTGAGCGCAGTCGAAGCCCTGGATACGGCAGAAGAAGGACAGGATATCCTGGTTCCCATCGGTTCCGGATCTTTCATTCATGGCAAGCTCGCCTCTAAGGAGAAGATTGTTTTAAATGTGGGCGCGGGCGTGAGCATTGAGAAGACCGCGACCGAGGCCAAAGAGATCCTGAAAGTGCGCAAGGATGAGGTTCTTGAGGGATCGAAGAAGCTGAATGAAGTGCTTGCCAAGATCGATCAAGAGATGCAGAAGATCCAGGCCCTAATGGAGCAGTTCGAAGCGAGCGCAGGTCAGCAGCAGATGCCGGGGAGCGAAGGGATTGTTTAACCGGTTCAAGGAGAAGCTGGCCAGCTTCAAAGAGGCTCTCTCCACCAAAGTGATGGAGAAGGTTTCCCTGGCGGAAGAGAAGCTCTCATCCAAGAAAGACAACAATTTGTTGCCTGAGGCCAAAGGGCTTCCGGCGGCGTCAGTTGAGCCTACCAAGGCTTCTGCGGGCGCTGATAATAAGGCAGCCAAAGCCGCGCAAAAATCCGCACCATTAAAGAGTCCTGCCGCAAACAGTCCCGCCGCTGCAGATGCAGCCGCCAAGCCCAAGAGCAGGTTTTCGTTTTTCGAGAAGGCAAAGAGCCTTGTCTTCGAGCAGGAAGTCATCCTGGATGAGAAGGATCTCGAAGAGCCGATGTGGGCTTTGGAGATGGCGCTTCTCGAAAGCGACGTGGCCCTGCCGGTAGCGGAAGAGATCGTCAAAGAGGTCAAAGCTGAGCTTGTTGGTGCCAAGAAGAAGATCGGCGCAGATACTGGACAGTTGGCCGAAGACGCTCTACGAAAGGCGCTTGTGACTCTTCTGTCCAGGAACTATCTGGACTTCGACGAGTACGTTAAGAATGCACAAAAGCCGGTCAAGATCCTGTTCGTGGGCGTGAACGGCACGGGCAAAACCACCAGCATCGCCAAGGTGGCCAAGTACCTGATGGATCACAATTACTCCGTAGTTCTGGCGGCAGGCGACACCTTCCGTGCCGGAGCCATCGAGCAGTTGGAAGTGCACGGCACTAATCTGGGCCTGAAGGTCGTCAAGCACAAGACCGGAGGCGATCCGGCGGCGGTCATCTTCGACGCCATCGAGTATGCCAAGGCGCATAACAAAGACGTAATTCTCGGTGACACAGCCGGAAGGCTGCACACCAACATCAATCTCATGGATCAGATGAGGAAGATCGTGCGCGTCACAAAGCCCGATCTGCTCATCTTCGTGGACGAGGCCATCGCAGGCAACGATGCCGTGGAGAGGGCACGCCTCTTCAACGAGTCTGTGCCCATCGGCGGCTCGATCCTGACCAAGACGGATGCGGACGCGAAAGGCGGTTCCGCCATCTCCATCGCCTACATCACCGGAAAGCCCGTGCTCTTTTTGGGCGTGGGCCAGACCTATCCCGATCTGGTGAAGTTCGAGCCTAACTGGCTGGTGGACAGGCTGATGGGAGAAGCGGAAGCATAAAACTTTTTTATTTTAGTATTTATTTTCGGCGCAACATTATCATCATAAATTTGAGCAGATAGGATCTGTCAAAAGCCCCTACGAGGAGCAACAGCAACGGGACCGTGTCCAGGATTACCAGCTTCGGAGCCTTTTGTTTCCGCATATATGACGCCTAAACCCGTGCACAAGAAATATAAAAATAGAGAAAGTGAGCATAATTATTTTCCAGGACACGGCCCATCGATCCATGCCCCGCACAGCGGCTCTCCCACATTCTCGGCAGGATCGTCGCAGTGGGTGACATAGCCGCACCAGCGGTGGATCTTCTTGGCGGAACCGGGGACAATCTGCTCCTGGCACCAGAGCTTCAGGCCGCAACCTTCCGCCAGGGAAAGCAGCTTCAAGATCTCTTCCTGGGATGCGCCCGCGGACAGCAGTTCCTTCAGTCTCTTCTCCGTCTCTTCAAGAGTCATGATTAATAAGTATGTTTTTGCATTTATTTAAGATTCTCGGAGGACTATCATAATTCTGCAGAGCGAATAAAATCCCCGCCCAAAGTAAATGCGGGGAGCTTTTCAAGCGCTGACTTCAACCTCCTTCATTCCGATGAGCGCGATGGCGGCCAGCCCCGCTGCCGCCGCTCCGAATAAGAACGTCGCCTCTGCACCTATCCCGGCCCACAGCGCCCCGGCCACAAGGCTGGAGGCGATAGCTGTCACACCCACTGCGCTGTAGTAAAGACCAAGCGAAGTGCTCCTCACGCCGGACCGGCTCAGGTCGGAGACAAAGGCGCTCTGCGAGCCGTCCACCAGGGCATAAACCAAGCCGTAAAGCGCGAAGAGCACCACCAGACCCGCCGGATTGGAAACGAAGGAAAAACCCAGCGCAGTAAGGGCGAAAAGGGCATAGCCCAGAGCCAGGACGTTTCGCCGCCCGATCCTGTCCGACCAGATGCCGACGGGCATGGCTAACGCTGCGTAGACCAGGTTGAAGAGGACGTAGAGCAGCAGAGGCGCGGCCACGGCCTCTGCGCCG
>JAJRAT010000094.1 GCA_028682845.1 Methanothrix sp.
ACATATTGATCTCCAGTTTTTTTTATTATTCCAGTGAGTTGCATGTTCCGTTCCGCCTTAATCTGAAATATCAGATATGTAGCAAAGGATGTGCAGAGGGATAAAACCTGCGATGCGCTCTTCACCAAGCCCAAAAATTAGTTTTGAAGCATCATGCTATTTCGATTTATTGGGAGAAAACGACGAAACGTAGAACAGTAACTCAGGATTTGGTGAGAAATCGATCGTTGAAGATTCGTTGAAGGATAAAAATGAAAACATTGGAGCTGGGATCTCAATTCGCTCCGTCCAGGCTCTCCGTCGTCACCACCCGATAGCTGTAGTCGATGGCCGTCTTCTGCCGCGGCAATAGCTGCAGCCGCCACTTCAGGATGGTGGCCGTGGTCTCGGCGGGCTTGGGGGCGACATCGATGACCTCCGCTTCTTGGGGCAGGGTATCGGTAGCTTCCAGCGTCGCCGTCCGGTCCAGGTTGCTCTCCACCTTCAGGTGATAGGTCCAGGTTTCCACCGTCTCTTTTACGGTATGGTTCCGGCCTCCGGATGCGAGGGACCGTATCTTCTCCGTGATATTGTAGTCCAACAGCTTTCTGGCAACCTTGAGGTCGGCAGACGGGCCGATGACGAGAGTAGCATTGGTCCCGGATGCGGTGTAGGGCATATCGATGGTGGAGACGTAGTCGTCATTCCTGTAGAGCTGCGCCGTTCCGGCCGGCCAGGGGTTCGTCATGGTGTTGTTGGCCCGAATCTCCTCCACGGCAGGCCCTTCCTCCTGGCTGTAGGCATCCCAAGCGTAGACCCTGACCAGAGGTGCGCTCTCCTGGAAGAGTGGGAAACCGATATCTTTGTCCTGGGCCAGATCCTTCCTGCCGTCCAGCTCGAAGATGTAGAGCGTCTCCAGCTCGCCGGTGGATGGCGCTTGTGGCGCTGGAGCCATATCGTAAGCCTCGGCGCTCGCAGTTTCCGCTGCATATCTCTGCTGGATCTGCACAGCTTTGTAGACCGGCTCGACCGCAGAGGGCAAGCCGGCTACCAGCTTGAGGCGCACATCCTTCAGGTCCTCTCCGCCGCGATTGCGGACGACTGCATTGGCATTTATAAGAACTGAATCGTTGGTGAGATGCAGATCGTATCTGGGCTCCCAGGAGCCGGCGCTGTGCATCAGATAGCTTAATGCAAAGTTCTGCGGGCCGGATGTGGATATATTGAGAGAATAAACCGGATTGGAGTCGTAAACTACTCGCTCCACGCTGGCGTTGCTCACGCTCAAGAGAACGGTGCTCTTGTCGGCTGAATCTGGGATGTTGACCACGAACTTATGCTCGCCGACGGTGGTATCCAGGATTCCCGTGCGCTTTGCCGCCACCAAGCCGTCCGGATAAATGGTAACAGAGTCCACAGGCAAAGTTATGGCTGTGGTGGCCTCGACCCCGCTTGACTCGTCCGAAGCGGCGAAGGCCGGAGCGCACAACAGCAGCCCCAGAAGAATTACAAAGAACTTCATCATTTAATCCCCGTTACTGTAATTTCAGGCAAAGATCTTATACTTTCCCGAAAGGTGGATGGAGTAATTTGAGGGGCGGCAAAATAAATGACGGAATTGCTGCACAATGCCGGCTGTTTGTTGCAGGAATGCTGATTTAGAATTATAGGCCGCTCAGCAGCCGCCCGTGCCGATCGATCTTTCCTTGCGAGATTCTGGTGGAACTGATGCGAACATTATCCTGCGCCAACTGATATTCAATCACTGAGATCTTCAGAGGCTTCAGATTTTTCTTATCCCTCAGCCTGTTGATCCTCTCCGCCATGGGCAGGGTCTCCGGGGAAACGACGATGTAATCAAAATCCTCGTAAATCGATGATCCGCACTGATCATCCAGCTTTGTGATCTTGGCATCATCAATGCCGAAGCATCTCAAAATAACTGCTCTCAGGTTCTTCTCCCTGATGGAAAAATCCCGAACAGGTCTTGTCCGGCTCTCTCGGGCCATGTCGTTGGAGGTGAGGCCGATGACCACTTCACCATCCATTCCCAGCTCATAAGCACGCTTGAGCAGGCAAATATGCCCGTCGTGAATGGGATCGAAAGTGCCTCCTACCGCAACTCTGGCCATACAATTGGCCGCAAATGAGGGAGCTATATAAGTACCTGGCGGCCTAGACGCGCCGCCCCCGAAAGCGCTCCAGGATTTTAGAGGCAATGCGCCGCGAGCTGCATAATTCACAGGTCTCCTGGGCCTCGATGCGCACAATGCGGGGATGAAGGCCGCGCCGGGAAAGCTCCGCTTCCAGAAAAGACGGATCGAAATGCTGGTCGAAGCCCAAAGTGATCACATCGGGCTGAAGCTTCTCGATGGTGAGAAAGACATCCTTCTCTTCGCCCAAAACCGCCCTGTCCACCGGCTTTATGGCCTGGATCATCTTCAGCCTCTGGTCCTCAGGCACTATCGGCTTGGGCTTGTGGCGCACGTTCACATCCCTGGCCACGATCACCACCAGCTCGTCTCCCAGGGCCTTGGAGCGCTCCAGGTAGAGAACGTGGCCCGGATGGAGCAGATCAAAGGTACCTGTGGCCACCACTCGCGTCATAGCTCAGCCTCGCATGCCTCATTGATCTGCAACTGCAACATCATCCCGTCGATCATCCCGGAATTCATCAATCGAATTCGTCATCGAAGTCATCGTCAAAGCCGTCATCCTTGAATTCCACATCCAAAATGGGCAGGTCCCGCCGCAGCCCTTCCACATCGTAGCAGGCCCAACTGGACAGATCGAAGGGCGGCCCCACGATGATGTTGTAGTCCCCGGTGTGAGCGAAGAACTGGATGTCCGGCCTTGACGGCATCAGGACGCCGGACGGGTGGCTGTGCGCCGACCCGACCACCTGCATGTTGGGAAGCATGTAGAGCCGGACCAGGGCGCTCATGCGGGAGGACTCGGTGCCGGGCAGAATGAGAACCTCGGTGATGATGTCGTCCTCCGCTTGCAGCAGCCCAGCGAACTCCATAGGCAGGGAGGATCGGGAAGCCTCCAGGATGAATTGCAGTGTGTCTCTTGCGATTCCTCGAACCTTTTTCTTTCTCATGCCGCCTCCAGGGCGCGAAGATGAATGCAGTCCCCGGCCAGGACGCGGTGCAGCCCATCCCGGCTCTGGATCATGAGCGCGCCGTCCTCGGCCAGGTCCACCGCCCGGCCCAAAAGGTCGCCCGAGACAGAGCTGATGCGCACCTGTCGCCCCAAAGTGATCGAACGACTGCGCCATTCCTCCCAGATCTCTTTGCTGTCCATGTGCCGGTATGATTTCTCTATCTCCAAAAGAATCTTCTGGATAAGCTCGGTGCGCGAGACCCCGCGTCCCAGTTCCTGCCCTAGAGACGTGCTTCTCCACTCCGCCGGATAGCCGGATACATCCACATTGGCGTTGATGCCGATCCCGACCACCACGTATTCCAGCCGGTCCACCTCGGCGCTGACCTCCATGAGAATGCCGCAGATCTTCTTCTCATCGATTAAGAGGTCATTGGGCCACTTGATGCCCGCCGCCAGGCCGTACAGGTCCGCCAGGGCTTTGCAGATAGCGACGCTGATGGCCATGTTGATGCGATAAGCCCGATCCAGCGAGATCTGCGGCCTGAGAATCAGACTCATCCAGATGCCGCCGGGAGGAGATGCCCAGGATCGAGAGAGCCTGCCGCGCCCCTGCGTCTGTATCTCGGCCAGGATGACCGTTCCGTCATTGGCCGTTTCATCGACAGCACCGCAATTGGCCGTGCCTTTAACTATGCGAGCCGTGCAGTTGGCTATGCGGTTAATCGCATCACTGCGGCATTCACGGGCAATGGTTCTGGCCACCTCGTTGGTGGATGTGACCTCCGAGAAGCAGCGCAGATCCTTTCCGAGCCACTGGGTTTTAAGGCCGGAACGGATCATGTCTGCATCCAGGATGTCATAATTGCCGGCCAGACGGTAGCCCTTTTTGGTGGAGGATTCGATCTTGTATCCTCTCTTACGCAGGGATCGGATCTGTTTCCACACAGCGGCACGGGAGATGCCCAGGCGGGCGGCCATCTCTTCTCCTGAGACCCACTCGCCTGAGTGCAAAAAAGATAGAATTTCCTCTGCCGCCACTCTCAGCTCTTCTCCCCTGCCTTCTGCTGGCTCAGATAGGCACCAACGGCTGCCGATATGGCCGCAACCTGGCGGTTGTCGGCTCCGAGCGCAGAGGCTAGAGACTTTCCCTTTTCATAGTCTTCCGCAGCCACGGCCTTGACGGAATCGACAATGTTCTCCTCTTTGATGAAGTGAGTGTTGATGTCGCCGCTCCTGAACCGGGCATTTCTCAGAACGGCTTTGTGGAAGATGATGTTGGTCTTGACGCCAACGATGATGTACTCATAAAGGGCGCGCTCCATCCTGGCGATAGCTTCCTTGCGGTCCTTGCCGTGAGCTACGAGCTTGGATATCAGGGAATCGTAGTAGGGCGGGATGACGTAGCCGGTGTATACTCCGCTGTCCACTCTTATGCCCGGGCCGCCGGGGCTCCTATATCTCTTGATCTTTCCGGGAGACGGGGAAAAGTCGTTGAGCGGGTCTTCGGCATTGATCCTGCACTCGATGGCCCAGCCGCGAATCTTCATGTCGCTCTGCTCGTATGCCAGCGGGTAGCCGGCAGCGACCAGGATCTGCTCTTTGGCCAGGTCCACGCCCGTGACCATCTCCGTGATGGGGTGCTCGACCTGCAGACGGGTGTTCATCTCCAGGAAATAGAAGTCGCCTCGCGAGTACATGAACTCCACAGTTCCGGCGCTCACGTAGCCGATGGCTTTCGCGGCCTTGACGGCGATGGAGCCCATCCTCTCGCGCAGCTCCTCGGTCATGACGGGCGAGGGTGACTCCTCGATGAGCTTCTGGTGGCGGCGCTGGATGGAGCACTCGCGATCAGAGACGTAGAGGGTCTTTCCCTTTTTGTCGGCCAGGATCTGAAACTCGATGTGCCTCGGCTCGGTCAGGTACTTTTCAATGTAGATGGTGTCGTCGCCGAAGGCGTTGCGGGCTACCGACTGAGACGAAGTGAGGGCTGGCTGCAACTCCTCGCGGCTCTGCACGATCTTCATGCCGATTCCGCCGCCGCCTGCTGCGGGCTTGAGAATAATCGGATAGCCTATCTTCTCCGCGATCTCGGCTGCAACATCCGGGTCGGTGATGCCCTCCTCAATGCCGGGAACGATCGGCACCCCCGCATCGAGCATGGTCTTCCTGGCGGTGATCTTGGAGCCCATAGCATCGATGGCGGAGCTTGGCGGTCCGATGAAGACGATGCCGTTCTCCTCGCAGGTGGCGGCGAAGTGGGTATTCTCGGAGAGGAAGCCGTAGCCGGGATGGACGGCCTGGGCACCGGTCTCCAGGGCAGCCTTTACGATGTTGTCGATCTTCAGATAGCTTTGGGACGATGGAGACGGCCCAATATAGACGGCCTCGTCAGCGTATTTGGCAAAAAGGGCGTTTTTGTCCGCTTCGGAGTAGACGGCCACAGTGGAAATGCCCAGCTCCCGGCAAGCCCGCATCACCCTGATGGCGATCTCTCCGCGGTTGGCGATCAGGATCTTGTTGAACATCCCTGTGGGAGAGGAGGTTTTAAGGTAAAAAGCTTTGCAGAGGATGGCGAGGGAACGGTTTCAACCATCGAGACGGCTTTGCGCGGAATATATTTTACTAATTGAGAATATTATTAAGGTGAAACATTTATATTAGGAGCCAACCATTATGCAGTAGGCAAGGGCCGAAGACAGCAATCATGAAGGGAGATCAATATCATGGTGCAGGTTAACATCGCGGTAGTAATGGGGGTGCTCATAATACTGACCGGCATCGCGCTGGTGGGAGTGCAGGTGCTGGAAAACGGCGGTCATCAGATTGAGGATAATCACAGCTTCAAGCTCATCGGAGCCGAGGCGGGAGCAACCAAGTTTCAGGTGGAGACGACCTTTCCCGGCGTGCCCATGATTGCTCTGGGAATGCTGCTGCTCATCATCGGTGCGATCATGTCGCGCGGGGCATGAAGTAACTCATCATTTTTCACCGCGAAAAAAAAGCGCGCGGGGCCGGGAGGTCTCAAGCATTATTGACGTTCAGACCCGGCCCCGAATGTTTGCCTGACGGCAATGCTCGTGCGTCGATCAAACTGGAGGCAGCCAATCGATGCCTTTCACAGGAGTTGTCCTCCAGGGATAGAATGCCGCTTTGCCTGTGCCTGCAATCTTATCACCCGCACCATCCGCAGCCATTCCCAAAATGGAGTCTATAGCTCCGCCGCCTGGCCCGTCCTCGGAGCCCCAATAGTTGTATCGGGCGTCTATTACCGCATTGCCGTTATTCATGATGCCGTCAACAGTATTGCCGACAAGGTCGTTGTTGTTGACATTGATCGATCCGACACTTTGTTCCGAATAAATGCCGTGATCCCAGCCGGATAAAGAATTTTGCTGAATGTTAACATTCGCTTCGTTTGATGAATCCAATCCTATGCCGTAGCTATTGCGCCATCCGCTCGACAGATAAGATGCGTCCACCATTGTGTTCTCGAATATGCTAAACGATGCTCCTTCCGGGGATTTGGAAATATCAAGACCGTCCCGATAGGCAGGCAAGCCCGCTTGCGGTCCCAGGATGTACAAATAATTATAGGCAAACTCATTGCTGCCGGAAAGACCGTTCATTTCCACCACACTTCCAAAAGATGCTGGACTATCAACATACAGGTTGTTCCCGCTGAACACTATGTTTTGGGAGTTCTCGATCTCTACGATTGAATCCTGATCCGTGCCGGTGCTCATAATCTGGTTGTCCCTTATGCTGGCCCCGGCCAAACCGTTGGCGTAGATGGCCTGATACGACCCGGCATCGATGGTAAATCCGCTCAGATCCACAAGGGTTCCCGGTCCCTGAATAGTTATGACTGGAGATAATGTCCCCACATGACGAATAATCGTTGATGGAGCATTAATTCCCGCGAGTGTGATCGATGTCCCTATTGCCAGGTTCTCCTCATAGACGCCTGCCGCTACATTGACCGTATCTCCATTAAGTGCGGCGTCTATCGCATCCTGAATCTTGCCGTCAGAATCTACGTCAAACGTCACCGGATTGGAAATTGCACTCTGGCCACTGTTTGTTCCCGCCTGTGCATTCAAGCCGTATGTAGAATCACAATTCAATACACGGTGATTCGTTTCCTGATTTGCGGTCACAGTGCTTTCGAATTGGCCGGTAATCCGTCCCTCCTGCTCGGTGTTTGTGGATGTGTCTGCCGACGCACCGATGTTGCCCTGAAAATTTCCCTGGATACTGGTAGTAATCTGACTGTTATCTGATGAGGATTCGGCATGAGTATTTATAGTCGTCTCGCCGCCGGCCTCAATAGATGAAGAAGTATGGCTGCTGCCCGTCCAGGCATTCTGCACGGTCTCCAAATAGCCGGAAAGGACGCTGGAACTCAATCCAGTTAAGGCATTGTCGTTTGCCAGCTCAAGTCCCGCCATAGCAGAGCTTCCTGCAGCGAAGATGCTCTGTGTCGCATACAGGTATCCGGGAGTTACAGTTGCCGTTCCGCTCAGAGTTCCCGTTGCATCTGTAGCGCTGAATTTGGCGCTGCTCGCGTGTCTGCCACCGGAGGCGGTCTGGCTGGCGCTGCCGCTCCCCGATATTGAAACCGTCCTGTGGTCTTCAATCCCAAGGTTTCCAAAGCAGACAGTAGCATCCTCTGAAGCCGAACCATCATCTTCCAGGTCATAATCGCTGGAAATGGTCACACTGTCGCCGCCATTCTCTGCAGAGAGTGCAACCTCCAGACCCGCGCAGGTTCCCGGCAAAAATGCCAGAACCGTAAAGATGATCAGTATCTGTATAAAATCAAAATTATATAACTTTAGCTTTATTTTTTATCCCTCCCATCGGCAATTAAACAAAATAACCCAAATATATGTCTTTTGGCATCGGAATTTTTTTATCGCATTGGTCAATTTGAGCGACTCATGTCCATGCGGGAAATGCATGATTGCGGCATGTGGCTGATATTGCCCGCCTGCATATCCTAAAGAATATAAGTCTAGAAGAGAGATGGAATGGCATGAAGCCAAAGGTGCTGACTCCAGAGGAATGCAATGCTGCGCTCACCAATGAAAAGTATGGCCGCCTTGGATTATGCCTGTCCGACAGGCCCTATGTCATTCCCATGTCCTACGTCTTTCTCGACAACAAAATCTACCTTCATTCCAGAGGAAACGGCAAGAAAGTGGAATATGTGACCGGAAATCCGAACGTCTGTTTTCAGGTGGACAGCTTAAAAGACAATCGCTGGACCAGCATCATCGCTTATGGAACGGCAAGTCTCTCCGATGACATCGAGACCAAGATGAAGATGTTTGCGGCGTTCATGGGAAAAGAGATGAAAGGCCACGGGGGCAAACAGTTCAAGCGTGAGGATCTGGAGAAGATGCCCATGACCATCTGGGAGATCAGGATTGAGGAGCTGACCGGCAGAGAAGGCATCTGGTAGCGATGGCTGCGATTAAGTGGACGGAGAAGTACCGGCCGGATACCCTGGCGCAGGTCCTCGGAAACGGCAAGGCGGTTGAGGAGCTGCATGCCTGGGCGACGGCCTGGGAGCAGGGAGCGCCCATCACCGGAGCCGCCATTCTCTACGGCCCGGCGGGAACGGGCAAGACCTCAGCGGCCCTGGCGCTGGCGCGTGAATTCGACTGGGACATCATCGAGATGAACGCTTCGGATGCACGCACGGCAGGCATGATCCAGAAGATTGCCGGACCGGCCTCGCGGAGCATGACATTTTCCGGAAAGCTGCGCCTGGTCGTCCTGGATGAGGCCGACAACCTGCACGGCACTGCCGATCGGGGCGGAGCGGCGGCCATGCTGAAGCTGGTGCGTGATACCCGCCAGCCGGTTCTCCTGATCGCCAACGAGTACTACGAGATCGAAAAGCCCCTGCGAGATGCCATCAAAGGCATCCAGTTTCGGTCTGTTCGCTCCACCACCATTGCCCAGGCCCTGCGGGAGATCTGCAAAGCCGAGGGCGTGGCCTGCGATCCGGATGCCCTGATGCTCATCGCCGAGCGGGCGGGAGGCGACATGCGCTCCGGGATCAACGATTTGCAGGCGGCAGCAGAGGGCTCGAAGGAGTTGAAGCTGGAGGACGTGGCCACGGCGGAGCGGGATGTCAAGTCGTCCATCTTCAAGGTCCTGGAGGTCATCTTCAAGGGCGAGAAGGCCCGCGAGGCCCTGCAGGCTTCTTACGATCTGGACGAGAGCCCGGAGGATCTGATCAACTGGGTGGACGAGAACCTGCCGCAGGCCTACCAGGGCCGGGACCTCTGGCAGGGCTTTGAGCAACTGGCCCGTGCCGATGTTTTTTTGGGCCGCGTGAGCCGCAGGCAGAATTACGGCATGTGGCGCTACGCAGGCTTCCTCATGACGGGCGGCGTGCAGTCGGCCAAGGCGGCGCGCCGGCACGGCTACGTGGCCTTCCGGCCA
>JAJRAT010000039.1 GCA_028682845.1 Methanothrix sp.
AAATATTTGCCTGGCATTCCATTTCCAGAAAACGAAAGATTCTTATTGCTTAAAACCTCTAGCCACAAAAGGAGGGTACTTATAATGAAGTTCGCTGAGTGGACCTATCCCCTGAGGAAGTTCGACGACATCTACTATGCCATCGAGAGGATCGTTTACGGCAAGGGTGAGCTGAAGGGCTTCACCACAGATGACATTTATAATAACCTCAGGGATAAGCGCTTCTTTAAAGATGCACAGGACATGAACAGATACTTGCTCGAAAACGGGCGCAAATATAAGATCCAAAAAATAGAAGGAGAGGTCTGGGAGCGCTACTACTAGCGCCTCTGCGAACCTTTTTCCGTGAAATAGATATTTCTTTCATCGATTCCGAGCTGTACGAATCTGCCCGTAGCAAGTATGCTATGGCTGTGCTTGAGCGGCGCGACGCGAGTTCCCGCCGCCACCACGGACTCGGCAGGCAAATTTACATTTTCGCCGACGACGGCTACCTGCTTTCCGCCGCTGCCGTTGCCAAGGACGCAGCGCTCCTCGATGGTGGAGTGCCTGCCTACGATGGTGCGCTGGATGCAGGTCATGTGCTGGATATCGGCAAAGCTCATGATCATGCTCTCCCGGATCTCCACGTCTCGCTCGACGATGCTGGTGTGTCCGATGTGAGAATTCTCGATGAGCACGCCCTTCTCGATCTGGCAGTTTCTGCCGATGGATACGTTCCCGACCAGCTCTATATCGCCGGATTCCAGATACCTCTCAATTCTCTGCAGCGTGGAGGGGTGGACCCACTGGTTTGGTCGGTAGTGGTATTTGCGATCGAAGTGCTGCACCTGGCCGCTCAGGCAGTCCATGGCCGCCTGGTGCAGCCGCTCCGGCGTGCCGATGTCCATCCAGTAGCCGGAGATGGGATAGCCATAGACCGGGTAGCCGTGCTCAGTGAGATACGGTATCAGGTCGCCGCCTATGTCGCGGGCCCGCTCGCCCATATTCTGCAGCACATCGCGAATCTCGGGAGAGAAAAGGTAGAATGCGGTGTTGATCATGCGGCTCGGCTCGCTTCCAGGCTTCGGTTTTTCCACGAAGCCCAGGATGCGCATGTCCTTGTCCACGCGAGCCACGCCGTACTGGGAGACGTTCTCCTCCGGCCCCAGCTCCTTGAGAGCCACGGTCAGGATGGGCTTATGCTTGTGATGGAACTCGACGATGCTCTGCAGATCGATGTCGATCAGGTTGTCGCCTGAGACCACCAGCAGGTCGTCGTTGATATCGTAGTAGTTCATGCAGTAGCGCATGGAGTCGGCGCTGCCTTTGTCGTCGTAGAGCGGCTGGTAGCTGAAATCCTGGTGGTCGTTGATGCCCAGGCGCTTGAAGAAGCCCTCGCCGGCTTTGAAGTAGTTGCTCAGGTTGAGGGTATTGCTCGCGCCCTTGCTGCCCAAGATAAATCTGCGACAGCCTTGGCTGGCCAGCACTCGAAATAGATTGGCAATGATGGCTGTATCGCACAGCTCTACCAGGGGCTTGGGCTGATCCAGAGTAAGGGGATATAGCCGCGTTCCCGAGCCGCCAACAGTTGCAAGGACCTGGGGAAACATGGCTACGGTGTTGTATTACACAAATATTAAGGCTGTCGCCTGCGCGCGCTCCGTCCTAGTAGCCGCGCATGATCTTCATGATGATGCGGGCGATCATGAAGGCGAGCACGAACAGAATGACGTAGAAGGCGATTGTTGCGATATCCATGTTTGGTGGGTCTGGCATTTCTGGTTTATATGTTTGACTGAAGGCCCGCTTTTGCTCTAAGGAGTTCGAGGTAAACGAAATTCGTGATGCATATGTCTGCATCTTGAAATACCGTCTTAAGAAGGCAGAGGCGATCGACTTTTGCAAGGGTGCTCGCAATGTCGCAGTCGAGAATCACCATCATAACAGTCCAATACGCGCAAGGCGCGTGCGGCTCTCTTCTCCGCTCCCGCTGACCTCAATTTTTATCGATTTTGAAGCCAGGATATCCTTGAACTCTTCCAGGCTAAGGGAAGCTATATCTGCGGCCTTCCAAAGGGTTACTTTTCCATTCCGGTAGAGGTCTACGGCTATCTCAATTCTAAGGCCGGGCTTCAAAGTCAGGAGAGCTCTGACTGCATCTGAGATCACATCCTCTTTGGACCTGTAGACGTCGGCTCGAACCAGAGAATCCAACTCATCTTCGACAGAGGCCATTTTATTATTATAATGGGTGATCTCATTTATTTAATTATTCCTGCCTCTGCTTTTCTCTTCTTAATCCGCACTTGCGAGCGACGGCAGGGCTCAACGGCAGATATGCAGATGATTTCTCACCGGCGGACGTAATCATGCAGCCACGCGCGCGCGTGCACACGCGAGCAGGCGGGCGCGGGCCTCGCGCTCGTGGCCGACGCCCGTGAGGCGAGACGCCGGGAACTCCCTCGAAGCAATTGCGTTTGTTGATGTAGACGCAAGCCCGGCTTGCCTTCTTCGTAGACAACGAACTTGGGTAAGTGCGGCTCAGACTGCAATTGCTCGACATTGCATTATTCAGCTAAACCGGCGACGCATTGACCGGACCCGAAAGGCGCACGTTGTTCACTGTGACGATGCCGCTTGCTGTTCCTGAAGGGTGGTTCAGATACATGTCATCCGGATAATCGTAAATGCTGTTGCCGTTGACATCGAAGAATCTGATCCTGGCAGTATCCGAGCCGCTGGAAAGGAATCTCGCAAATGCCGGCGTATCGAGTAATTTATTCTGATCGGGGTCGAAGTTGACAACTTTGGTTCCCGGCAGCATACTGGGCGTGGCATTCAGCCTAACATCATTGGTGCGGATGAGAAGTGCTTGAGACGAAATCGCACTGCCGCTATTGGCGGCTCCATCGACCAGGAGGCATTGTCCGCCGGTTCTGTTGCTATCGATCTTCACATACCAGGTATCGAGGACATGATAGTAATCCGCCTTGACGCCGTGGATTACTTCTACGACTAAACCGCGCCAGATTCCGGCAACCTGGGGAATGCCGCCGACGACGTAATCCGTGACCAGCATTTTATAGCCGTCAGTAAATTCAATACAGCTTGTGCGAGGCACCGACAGTCCGCCGCGATACGGTATCTGCTCCTTGAAATCGTCTCTCTGCGACCCTCTGGACCCTCCAACCAGGCCGGACCCGCCAACAAACAGCGCAAAGCCGTTCTGGCCGCTCGCCTGGCCTTGCACGGTCATCGCAGTTGTCATATAATTCGGTTCGCAATTATATTGATGCAGGTACACCGGATCTTCGAGATCGTATGCCTGGCTGCCGTGAATATTCAGGAAGTTGATGGTGGACGGAAGAAGCGTCAGAGGCTTGTTCATATCAACATCCGAGAATGTTACCTTTGATCCCGGCGAGTGGTTATCAATGCCGGTAAGCCGAATATCGTTGGCATCAATCAATCCCGCGCAAAATCGGGCGATATGCAGATAAACCGGATCACTCTCGTCATATCCCGGCGTCCCGACGTCCCAGAATCCGACCATCGTGCCGGCGGGGGTACAAAAGAGCGGCCTTCCTACATCCAGATCAGTAGACATAACCTTTGTGCCGAAGCCATAATCGGAACCGTATGCCGTACTTGACATTAAGATTAGAATTGCCAATAGGAAGACCCGAATCATTCTCTTATCCTCTATCTGCTGTTGATACTATCTACGAGGCCAGTCATGACCCTAGTATGTATATACACCTATAAATTCTTTTTGTAGTAATGATATTGGGAATAGAATATGCATTGAATGAAATCGCATCAAGAATAAAGTTAAAAATTAAATGGTTCGGTTTATTAACTAAATAAAATATCGCGGACTTCTAAATTTATTTATAAAATAATGGCTGGAATCATTTTTCTAAAAATCATATCATACCTCTAAAAATTATTTACTAAAATTATTTATTGAAAATTATTTACTAAAATTATTTATTGAAAATTATTTACTAAAAATTATTTATACGAGGATTACTCAAGAATTGCCAAATCAAGACCTGATTGCGGTTGCATTCCCGCTCCGGGAAAGCTTGTTATCATCATAAAGCTCGTAGCTTCCCTCTAAGCCGCCATCAGTTAGCAGCAGGTCAAGATTATAATCCTGTTTCTGCTTGCTGAGTTTTACCTCCAGGCTCACGGCGTCCTTGGAAACTGAGCCCATTGCTGTGGCGGGAAGATCGGCACCGTTTTCCTCAAGGGTTCCGTAGCCTTGCAGCCTATCGCCGGATTGGATGAGTATCAAATCCATCGAGGTTTTCGGTTCCTGTTGCAGGACCAGCTTCCATTTCCCGGCGAGGTCCGCAACCGGCTCCAATTTTGCGGCTGCTGGCTTTTCCACTTCCGTTTTATTGCTTTCCTGGTTCTGATTGAGGGAACCATCGGCATTCACGGTTGCGCTTGATCCTGTGGAATCTGCCACGGCATCTTCAAAGATGGGGTCATCTAGGTAATCGGTCGTCTCGCGAACCACCCATTTGCCGCAGCCGGCCATTGCCTGCGATACCAGCAATGCCGCTACCATAAATACGAATAATAACGCTATACGTGTCTTCAATTGAACGGGCCTCCAGGATTTACTGCTTTCTCTTTTTGCTTATTCAAGGTTATTTTTGGTTAATTTTGAATAATATTGGGCAATGCGGGATAATTTCGGATAATTTTTGACAAGTTCGGATAATTTTTGATAATTTCGGTTTATTTTGGCTAATTTACTTGGAGATTGTTTGTGATTTATTTTTTGATAATTTTTTGATAATTGTTTAGATATTTTTTTGCCTTTTGGATGCCCTGATTTTTGATTGAAATAATATTTTTTGATTTTTAAGCTTAGATTAATTTATAAATTTATCGGCATATCCATGATAGAGGTACGGCAGATCTCAGTTTGAGGATCTGAGATCTGCCATCTCAAGATTATGCGGGTTGGACCGATGGCTGCTGATTAATCCTCATATCCTGCTTGCGGTCGCTTTTCCTTTTCCTGACAGGTCTTCGCCGGAATATGCTTCATAGCTCCCTGAAACAACCCTATCCACCTTGACCAGATCGATCTTGAAGCGCTTATCAACCTTATTGACATATTCGCCCACAACCGTCTTTATATCCAAATTGATGGAATTGTCGGATACAGATCCGGTGGCGATCAGCGGAAGCTTCGTATTCTTCTCTTCCAGGTTGCCCCACCCGGAGACGCTCTTGCCGGTTTGAATCAGGATCAGGTCCATAGAGCTTGCTGCATCCTCCAGCCTCACGGTCCATTTGCCGTCAACTTCCATGATTTTGGGCTCAGTGTTCTCTGCATATGTAGCGGGAGGAGGTGTCTGAGCCGCATCTGTCGTCGATTGAGCAGAAGATTTTGGAATGGGGTCGGGCATGTTCATATTTACCCCGTCGATGGAAGTGCTTGCAGTTTTGGTTTTTTCATCGGGCGCAACTCGCGGCTTGGTGTCGATCGATCCTGAGGTCTTTGATTCAGGATGAGCGTTCGCCGTTGCTGCCGTGCTGTCCGGGGCTGTTGCAGTTGCTTTGTCCGTGCTCTCGGCTACACCACTGCTCGCGGTCTCGCTGCCTGTGGCAGCACTGCCGTCTTGAGCGACCGCACCGCTTTGAGCCGCTGATGAGACGGAAAAGCTCTCTGTCTTGCTGGCAACGGCATCCTTCGAGCCGGCATACTTGATGCGCACTTCAATCTGGTTGTCGCCGACATCTGCGCTTGTGGTATTCCATGTCCAGGAATTCCCGGCAGTCCAGCCGGTTTTGTCGGTCAGCAGGCCGTCCGTGCCGGGGCCTCTTATAAGGAAATCGTAAAGCAGCGGCTCAGTGCCGGGATTGGTTGCACTCGCCGTCCAGACAATGACCGTGCCGGGCTTTTGCGGGCTTGCTGCACTCGGTGTCAGGCTGTCGATGCCGGCTGACTGAGCCGCTTTGGCTCCGGTCGAGCCCAAAGGTGTAGCGGCCTTTGTCGTCGTTGCCGCGGTCGCAGCGGAACCTGTTCCTGAGCCTGTCCCTGCATTTTGATTCTTGCTCACCGAAAAGTCAGTATCGCCTGTAGTATCTCCCATCCAGTTGGTGCCGCATCCCGTCCCTGCTGATGCCACATTGGACAGGGCGTAAAAGAAGGCTGCATAACAAGAGAGCAGTGCTATGAAGAGTAACAGAACCTTATATTTCATCTTTTTTAGACCTCCACCATTCTCACCTGGTTTCGTCTTTTAACGGTTTTAAAGGTTGCCGTTGAAACGTCATTCAACGAAGATATCCACAAATCCTCAAGACACTTATTCTCTCCATATCGTTTATCTCATTTGCGCATGAAAATCGACCGCATTCCGGCATCCAAGGGTTTATGATCATGACTTGCACGTCGTTAGCTTTATCAATCATTAAAGATCTAAAAACTAGAACCGGCCCGGTGGCCGCAAGGTGATTGAGCATGAATGCGTGGGATCGCTTTATTGGGTAGAATCCGATTTCTTGATACTACTTTACGTGATGGTGAACAGACGCCCGGTGTCTCTTTGGACACGGAGGAGAAGCTTGCTATCGCCCGAGGGCTGGATGCCCTGGGAGTGCAGGTGATCGAAGCCGGATCGGCTATGACATCGGTTGGCGAGCGTCAGTCCATAAAGGCCGTTTCTGCCGCGGGCCTCAATGCTGAGATTTGCAGCTACGTTCGAGCCTTAACTGCAGACGTTGACACGGCCCTGGCCTGCGACGTGGATTCGGTCCATCTCGTCGTGCCCGTATCCGATCTGCATATCGAATGCAAGCTCAAATCGGACCGCAAATCCGTGATACGAAAGGCAGTGGAAGTGACCGAATACGCCAAGGATCACGGCCTCATCGTGGAATTGAGCGGCGAGGACGCCAGCCGGGCCGACCAGGACTATCTGGCCGGCCTCTACCTGGCGGGAATCGATGCCGGGGCCGATCGGCTGGCCTTCTGCGACACGGTGGGCGTGCTGGTTCCGGAGGTGGCGACAGAGGTATTCGGGCGGCTCTCCCGTCTGGGCGCACCGATAAGCGTGCACTGCCACAACGACTTCGGCATGGCCACGGCCAACACGATTGCAGCGCTGCGGGCCGGTGCGGCTCAGGCGCATGTGACGGTAAACGGCATTGGAGAGCGCGCCGGCAACACCAGCCTGGAAGAGGTGGTCATGACACTGGAATCCCTCTACAAGATCGATACCGGGATTAAATGTCAGGACATCTACCAGCTCTCGCGGCTCGTGTCGCGCATGACCGGGCTTCCGCTGGCTACCAATAAGGCAATTGTCGGCGAAAATGCCTTCACGCACGAAGCGGGAATTCATGTGCACGGCCTTCTGGCGGATACCAAGACCTATGAGCCCATCCATCCCGAGACTGTGGGAAGGAAGAGGCGAATAGTGCTGGGTAAACACGCCGGAAAAGCCTCCGTGGAGCTGGCTTTGCGCGAGTTCGGCATCGGCGTCTCGGATGAACAGCTATCTCAGATAGTCACACGGGTAAAAGAGCTGGGCGATAAGGGTAAAAGGGTCTCGGATGCAGACTTGCAGACCATAGCCGACACGGTTCTGTCCATTCAAAAAGAACCGAAGGTGAAGCTGCAAGAGCTGACTGTCGTGGCAGGAAATACGGTGACTCCCACGGCCTCGGTGAAGATTCAGCTCAACGGCTCGGATAGGCTGGAAGCGGGCGTCGGCGTCGGACCGGTGGATGCGGCGATCAATGCCATCCGGCGGGCTATCTCCGGGGTTGCCGACGTGCGACTGGAAGAATACCATGTGGACGCCATTACTGGTGGAACAAATGCGCTGGTTGAAGTTTGGGTGACGATGGCAATGGCAGACAGAAAGATAACTGCTCGGGGAGCAGACGCAGATATCATCATCGCATCAGTGGAGGCGGTGCTGGAAGGCATCAACCGGCTGATGCGGCTGGAAGAGGAGGATAGGTTAAATGTCTAAAAAGATGACAGGTGCCCAGGCGGTATTGGAGAGCCTGAAGAGGGAAGGCGTGGATATTGTATTCGGGCTTCCCGGTGGGGTACTACTACCACTCTACGATGCCATTTATCAGTCGGACCTTCGTCACATCCTGGTTCGGCACGAGCAGGGCGCGGCGCACATGGCGGACGGCTATGCCAGGGCCACGGGAAAGGTAGGTGTCTGCATCGCCACATCCGGACCCGGCGCAACGAACCTTGTCACAGGCATTGCCAATGCCTACATGGATTCGGTGCCGATGGTCGCCATCACCGGGCAGGTCAACACCTGGCTGATCGGCAAGGACGCATTCCAGGAGGCGGACATCACCGGCATCACCCTGCCCATAACCAAGCACAATTATCTGCTGCGCAGCGCCAGGGACATCACACGGGTCTTTCGCGAGGCGTTTTACATCGCCCGCACGGGCAGGCCGGGTCCGGTGCTGATCGATCTGCCCCGAGACGTGACGGTGGATGAGGTCGAGTTCACCTGGCCGGATGTGAATTTGCCCGGCTATCATCCTTCATTCAAGGCGCATGAGATGCAGATCAAGAAAGCCGCCAAGGCTCTGATGGAAGCGGAGCGGCCTGTGATTTACGTGGGCGGCGGAGTCAAATACGCAGCCGCACACCGGGAGCTCTACAGTCTGGCCACCAAAATCAACGCGCCGGTGACGACCACACTCATGGGCATCGGCTGTTTCCCGGAAGACCATCCGCTATCCCTTGGAATGCTCGGCATGCACGGGACCAAATATGCCAACTATGCCATTCAGGAGTCGGACCTGATTTTGGCAGTTGGAGCGAGGTTTGACGACCGTGTGACCGGAAAGATCTCCAGCTTTGCGCCCCGCGCCAAGATCGTCCATATCGACGTGGACCCGGCAGAGGTAGGCAAGAACGTGCGCGTGGACATTCCCGTTGTCGGAGATGCCAAGAACGCATTGGAAGGACTGGAAAAGGAGGTCCTGCCAAAGCCGCGCGGCCCGTGGAACGAGAAGATCGATGCCTGGAGAAAGGATCATCCCCTGACATACATTCCGGACATGACCATCATCAAGCCGCAGTATGTGATCGAGAAGCTGTGCGAGCTTGCGCCCGACGCCATCATCACCACGGAGGTCGGGCAGAACCAGATGTGGGCGGCTCAGTTCTTTGTGCATAAAGACCCGCAAAAGTTCATCTCCTCAGGT
>JAJRAT010000062.1 GCA_028682845.1 Methanothrix sp.
GAAGTAGCCGAGACGCTCATGGACGTGGTCATGAGAGCCGTCAAGGTTTACATCTTCGTCATGGCGCTGCTGCTCTTAGGCGGCGGAATGAAGATCGTCATCGACAAATATTTGCTGACGGTTCCGTCCCAGATCCTCTACTGGGTGAACATGATCTCGGCCATCCTGGACAATGCCACACTAACCGCAGCCGAACTGAGCCCGGCTATGGAGATCACCCAGATTCAGGCGGTCCTGATGGGCCTGCTCATCTCCGGCGGAATGCTCATTCCAGGCAATATCCCGAACATCATCTCGGCCAACAAACTGGGCATCACCAGCAAGGAATGGGCTCGCCTGGGCGTGCCGCTGGGCCTTATCCTCATGGGCCTTTACTTCGTGTGGATCTTCTACATCCCGTTCCACATCGAGTTCAACTTCTAGGGCAATTGGCCAGGCCAATTGCTCCCTTTTTTGGCCAGAAACGCAATGCGAAGCTTAATAAATTATAGCGCAACAAATAGCTTTCCTTGACGGATTAAAAATCAGGAAATGAATCATTCGAATTAGAAAATGAGTGGGACGAAAATGAGCATTGATTTCTCGGGAGACGAGCTGGTGGTTGACGGTGAAGAGGAGTCCACGTTCTGCTCCAAGCACACCGGGAGGCCTCTGCGGCGAATCAAGATCGGGCTCATTGCCCAGACCCTTCAGGCCCACAGGTCGCTGCTTCTCAAGATGCGAAGAGCCGAGCATGACGGCATCAGCTCCGCCGATGATCAGGGCGTTGTCACAGGCAAATGGAAGATCACCAATAGCACTTTCTGCTGTCAGGGCGACGAGCATAATCCCGAGTATTATCACGAGATCCTGATGGAAGAGCAGGAAGAGTTGCAGATCGACTGCCTTTTAATCGACGACCTGATCCTCCGCCCATACTTTTATGAGGAAGAGTTCGATTGTGATGATCTGTCCGTCAAGTCGCGGGTCATGGTCTCCCCGGATCAGGACGCCCGCCTTCGCATGATAATGAAGGATGACGGCTACTTTTCGGTTGTGCGGCGCGGCATAAATGAGGAGCCGCGAGAGATGAGATTCAGCAACACCATCCTGTGGTCCAGGCACGGCAACAAGTTCAAGTACGAGCTGATCCTGGTGGACCGGAGCTACGACGAACGGGACAGGCCGCTGGCCAGGCTCTTCCAGCCCCAGATGTCTCGAATGCAGTCAGCCGTCGCCGCGCAGGCGGAGATGGTGGAGGCGATGCTCGAGACGATGGTCACGAGAAAGTACCTCACCGAAGGAGATGTGGCCGAGATGCGCAAGAAGGCTGCCGAGCGGGTCTGGGACAGGAGACGCGAGTTCTTCGAGGTTAGAGATATCGATGATTTTATAAACCCTCAGCCGAGGCTGACCTGGGACTGAAACTGCCTGATCGATGGCATAATTTAAATAAGGCGAAAATTAATTTGGCATGCAAGAGTTTTAGTGCCGGAAACGAAAGAGCGAGGGTCAGATTTCCATGCCGAGCGGCAGGTACACGCGAATTGAGATAACCCAGGAAGCTTACATGGGCCTGGAGGCGGAAGCGGTTTTGCAGGGCAAGACGCTCAAGAAGCTGGCCTCAGACCTGATACTCAAGAATATATCCAAAAAGGCTCTGCAGTTCATCCATACCAGCAATGCCGATGCAGTCGATACATCCTTCTTGATGGAAGAAGAGGCGGAGGATGCCGCGGCTGTCGCGAGCGAGCCGGGATTGCGAATTAGACGGCGCAGGATATCGGATAATATTGAGGTCATTGAGCATATCAAGGTGCTCTGGTCCCAAAAGCCGAGGCCCTCTCAGCGAGAGATTGCCAAGATCATAAATTATCCTGCTTCATCCACCAAATACCAGATCAAAAATATGCTGGAAAAGGGTGAATTAGAGGGATAGTCCTAATATTTCTATTCAATCCCCACAATCCTCCTGATCTCCCTCTGGCTCTCCTCCGGCGTTCCAATAGTGTTGACCTCGAAGACGCTGGCGCTGTCCAGCAGCTTTGCAAAGAATCGGCTGCGAATGTGGCGCTTGAAGTCGCTGTGCACCAGTAGATGAGGATTGTAGTAGCCATTTTCTTCCAAGATTTGCAGAGCCTGCGCACCATCCAGCACCCGCACCGTCTCCTTTTGGGTCGCATCGCGCTTGAGCAGGATCACGTTCTCCATCGTCGTGAGCGGCAGGATGCGCCCCTTGCCGATCACCCAGCGCAGGTCCACCACGGCGCGGCCCTTTTCGTCCATGACCGCCCTGTTCACCAGCCCTGCGAACTCCTCCCAGATCTCGGCCAGGTCGGCGCGGATGTAGAAATTCTTCTCCGAGCCGTAGGCCAGGATGTCGTCCCCGAAGATGCGCCCGAAGAACCAGTCGTCGGAAACCACACGGACGCGGGACTCGCGCAGCAGCCCGTAGGTGTGCGTGGTCTTGCCCGCACCTGAGCCGCCGAGCAGGCACAGGCCGCGCCCGCCCGCGTCCAGGCACGCCCCGTGCACGGAGTAGATGCCGTGATTGTCCTCCAAAATGTCGCCCGCCACGCTCAATGCCAGGGATTTGATCCAGCCGTAATAGTCGATGTTGAACAGGAACGCCGTCTTGGAATGCGGATCGTAGCAGACCTCGTTAGCCTCCCTGGCAGGCTCCTCCAGCACGTAAAGCCGCCCGTGCGAGCGAATGTTCTGCGAGGCAAAATAGAAGCTTTCTTCCCAGGCATTCTTGACATGGGACCGTCCGGTCAATAGCTTTATGCAGCATCCATAAATCTCAGCCTTGATCTCGTAGAGCACCTGGCCGCCGTAGCGTTCTGCAAGCTCCTCTTTTTGCTCCATAGATATGAGTTCAACCGAATATGCCATCGACCTATTCCCCCACAAAATTTTAAGATTCGCGATTTGCATCTGCAATTTAAATGCGATTACACTGCAATACCCTAATGAGATTTATAGCTGCTACATTTTTGCGACTGCGGTCATATTTGCATATGAAATCAAGCCAATCATGCTAAAAAGACTGCACGATACAATTTGCCATTTGACTTTGCCGGCAAAATCGAGCTTGAATCGTTTTTCAGTTCCAGATACAGCCAACTTATTGTAATACATGATAGAAAAGAATATGCCCAAAACGTCTAAAAGCATCCAGACGCAAGCAAGAGGCATATGATCAAGTTCCACAAATAGCAATCCAAAGGCTGATGGATGAAAATGATCAATGACATAAAAGCACTGATGAAAGAGCGCAAATATATCATCACTCAGCACGCCAAAATGCGAATGGACGAACGAGGCATCTCATCCACAGACCTGACAACATTTATAATGAATGGCGAGATAATAGAAGAATACTCGGATAGCGAGCCGTGTCCATCGGCTCTGATCTTCGGCACCGTTGCTGGCTGTCATTGTCATGCCGTAGTCGCTCTGTGTAAGAACCACGTGAGAATAACTACTGTGTATTGGCCGGATGAGGAAAAATGGATAGATTACAAGACGAGGAAATCGAACTGATCCCTGATATCTGCTCATGTGGGCGTGGAAAATTGCATAAAGGCTTCACAAAGCACATTGTGGAGATCGGCAATGAAGTAATCGTTATCAGAAATGTTCCTGCATGGATATGCGATCTTTGCGATGAGTCATATATTTCCCCAGCAGTTTCTGAGAAAATCGATGAAATCATAGGAGCGTTTCGAGCAGGGCGACTTCTTTCCAAGCCTATTGCAGCAGGACAAGTAGAGTTGACCATGAGTGCGTAAGGTGCCCATTTGATTGGTCCGAATTCTTCAATGACCGAAGAATTTTAAAAGTTAGATATTATAATCATCGTAAATAAAAATGACTCATCGGGCGAAGATCGCGATCCAGCTCATAAACCAGCGGAACACCCGTCGGTATTTCCAAGTCCTCTATCTCCCCGTCCGAGATGCAGTCCAGGTGCTTGATCAGGGCGCGCAGAGTGTTGCCGTGCGCCGCGATAAAGACATCTTTGCCCTCTTCCAGTTCCGGCACAATGTTGCTTTGCCAGAAAGGAAACATGCGATTCAGAGTGTCTTCCAGCGACTCAGCTAACGGAATCTGATCATCGGCCAGATCTCTGTAGCGTGGATCGAGCCCGGGATGGCGGCAGTCGTCCCTCTTCAGGGCCGGTGGCATATCCCGAAAGCCGCGCCGCCAGCGGTGCACCTGCTCCGCTCCGAACTTCTCTTCCGTCTCCTTCTTGCTTTTGCCCTGCAAATCACCGTAAAAGCGCTCGTTGAGCCGCCAACTGGGAATGACGGGAACCCACATCAGATCCATCTCCTCCTGGACGATCCAGAGGGTGCGAACGGCGCGCTTCAGGACTGACGTGAAGGCCAGGTCGAAGGTGAAGCCGGCTGAGCGCATGAGCACTCCGGCATTCTTCGCTTCCTCTTTGCCTTTTGCGGAAAGGTCGACGTCCATCCAGCCGGTGAACCTACCCTCCTGGTTCCAGAGGCTCTGGCCGTGGCGCAGCAAGATGAGGTCTGGCATGTCTTAGACTCCCTTTATTGAAATTCAGGAAATGCCGCTAGTTCCTGGAATTCAATTTCCCTGGTAAATCTTCCATGCCTCTTCCACGCCGGCATCCTCGACGGTTATGGCATAGATGGCATTACAAAGCCGCACCGCTTCCGCGAGAGAACGCTGGTGAATATTCCGCCCCGTGGCGTTTCCCCTCGCGCCGCTGATGTGAATCTGGTCGTGCAGGCGCTGCAGGAAGGACTTGGCATCCGTGCTCTCGCCACCGGCGCAGACGACGCCGGTCCGGCCCGCCGCCCGGACGGCCTCTTTAAAGATTTCCTTGGAATCGCTGCCCGGCTTATCCGGATAGTTCACCTTGACAAAGTCGCTGCCGAGGGCTGCGGCCACCCCTGCCGCTCCCGCGACAAGATGCGGATCTTTTTCGTCCTTGACCGCTTTTCCGCGCGGATAGACCCAGAGCACGGTGATCAGCCCCTGGCGGTGGGCCTGATAGACTATTTGCGCCGCCTGGCGGAGCTGTTCGCCCTCATGCTCGCTTCCCAGGTAAATGGTGTACCCGACGCCCAGGATGTTAAGGCCGCTATCGTTGGCAAATTCAACAACCTGGTCCACATCGATCCACTGCGGGCTGTTCGGCTCCGCCTGGGAGGTCTTCACCAGGTTGGTCTTGGAGTTCAGCTTCACCAGGTACGGGACATTCCTGTAATCGGAACCGTAGCGGGCGATGAGGCCGAGCTGCGCCGCGAAGACGCCGATCTTCGCGTTTGAGGCAATCTGAAAGAGATGCTCCGGGTCCCCGTCCGAGGGATCGACTCCCGGCCCGGAGAAGTCGTCGTTGAGATGCTCTACCTTCTGGTCTCCGGCAAAGAGCATGAGCCGTCCGCAGTCTCGCGTAATCTTGCTGTAGTTGCCGATGTACGTTCTCCTTTTTGCGCCGGGAACATCCAGAGGCGCTGCAAAATCTTTGATCTCTTTGGTCTCGTTCATCCTCTCACCTCAAACCATCCCACCTCAAAACCACTCACCTCAAACCCTCTCGCTGAGAACTTCCAGCTTCACCTGAGGCACTATCTTGAGAAAATCCTCTTTGCGGCAGAGCGCCGTTCCCTGGTGCAGCGTCGTGGCCGTTCCTGCCGCCGCGGCATAAATCAGGCAGTCCTTCAGCTCCTCTCCTCGCACGAAACCGCTGATAAATCCGGCCACGGCGGAATCTCCGGCTCCGATGGTGCTCTCCACTTTGACCGCGGGCGGCACGGCATGATACTCTTGCCCGTGAGACACCAGCAAAATCCCCCTTGCCCCCATTGAGACGAGAACGATCTCCACACCCTGGCGGTTGATCTCTCGGGCTGCGGCAACGATCTCGTCCATCTCCTTAAGCTCCCGGCCCACCAGCTCGGACAGCTCATGGATATTGGGCTTGATGACTGTCGGCTGGGCCTTGAGCCCCTGGCGCAATGCATCGCCGTCAACGTCCAAAACTACCTTGGACGGGCATTTCTTGACCTGGTTTATGATCTTGCGGTAGATCTCCGGGCTCACGCCGGGAGGCAGGCTTCCTCCAATGGCCACCAGATCCGAGCAGGGGAGGGCCTCCAGTTGCTCGACGAACTGCATCAGCTCGCTCGGCATTATCTCAGGGCCGCGGGCGTTGAAGGCCAGTTGTTTTCCCGTCTCCTTTTCGTGAATGATGATATTGGTCCTGGTCTCTCCCGAGACGCGCACAAAATCGCTTTGAATCCCGTCGTTGAGCAGCCTTCCTTCCAGCTCCCGACCGGCAAAGCCACCCACAAAACCAAGGGCGATGTTGTCTATTTCCAGGTTCTTGAGAACCCTGGAGACATCAATGCTCTTGCCTCCCGCGAAACTCTTCTCCACGAGAATGCGGTTGGATACGTCATCGCGAACTCTTTCAACCCATAAAGTGCGATCCAATGCGGGATTGAGGGTGATGGTATAGATCATGATCTGTTTTAGGATCTGGAAAGTTATGATTCTTTTCCTTAAAGAAGAAGAATGGGAGTGAAGTAAAGAAGGACGTGAGAGGTGCAATGAAGCTGCGTACGGGCTGAGCAGGAGCAAAGAATGAAGCTGAATATGATGCTGAGTGGGAGCAAAGAATAGAGCCGAACATGATGCTGAGTATGAAACGAAAGAACGCGAGAGATAGTGGAAAAGCGGATTTGCAGCAAATCAGAAACAGGAGTATGTGTACAAATCGTTCTATCGATTTTCCGCGTAACCGAAATGCTTATATCGGCATATGTCGTATTGGTCGCCAGGCAAAAGTCGACGGCCATCAATCCCTCCTACATCGCGGACTTTTGCCCTCCTTCTTTTCAATTCTGATGAATTACTTCTCGGAGTGAATACCTTATATTCGTTTAATGACGTTTAATTGCTAAGCAAAAGTCGAACTAACTTGTCCCTCCTAGACAAATCGACTTTTGCCCCCTCCCAATTTATTTTCTGCCGCTATTTCGTCAATCGATATCGATGGATTAGCGGCTCAGGCCAAATCAACGGCCTTCAATTGCGCAACCTTTCCGCCTGTCCAGCATTCTTCCTGCATTCCATCTCCATATCCCCTTTGATTCATATCATTCCCTCAATCTTAAGCGAAATTGGGAAAATTCCTCAAAAAGATATTTGAATGTGCCGCTCACAAACTCAAATTCTGGATGGAATTGTCCGACTATGAACAAGTATGAATCATTCATAGCTTTTACGATATTTTATCAAATATGCTTTTAAAGACTCTGGCCAAGGATTCATTCAGCAAAACTGCGGGGGGCATTTCATTATGGGGATGTCCGGGCAGTTGCTACAAAAATTAAATAGGTTCGAGTTCACATAATTATTGATGGTGATGCAGCTATGGAAATTAATAGTGGTGATACAGCATGGGTCCTGGCGTCCACAGCACTGGTAATGCTCATGACGCCCGGCGTTGGTTTGTTCTACGGCGGCCTGGTGAGAAGCAAAACGGTCGTCTCGATGATCGGCCTCTCCTTCCTGGCCTTCGCATTGGCCAGCATCCAGTGGGTGCTCTTCGGCTACAGCCTGGCCTTCGGAACGGACATCAACGGATTTATCGGCGGCCTGAACTACCTGGGATTGAGCGGCGTCGGAGTCGAATCCGCGCCCCTGGCGGGAAATATACCGCACCTGATCTACATGGCCTTCCAACTGGTCTTCGCTGCGGTAACACTGGCCATCCTCACATCGGCGGTGGCGGAGAGGGTCAAGCTCAGCTCCTTCATCGTGCTTGCTCTGCTCTGGACCACTCTGGTCTATGATCCCCTGGCCCACTGGGTCTGGGCGGGCGGCTGGGCGGCACAGCTCGGCGCTCTGGACTTTGCCGGCGGCACTGTCGTTCACATCAGCTCAGGATTCTCGGCTCTGGCGATTGCCCTCGTCATCGGCAAGAGGATCGGCTTTGGTTCCTACGTCATGGAGCCTCACAACATCCCCATGGCCATGCTCGGCGCGGGAATACTCTGGTTCGGATGGTTCGGCTTCAACGGCGGTTCGGCTCTGGCGGCCAACGGGCTTGCGGCCAGTGCCTTCGTCGTGACCAACACCTCTGCGGCGGCTGGTGCCTTGACCTGGCTTGCGGCGAGCTGGCTGAAAGGAAAACCGAGTGCTCTTGGCATGGTGAGCGGCGGTATCGCGGGTCTTGTGGCCATCACGCCTGCGGCAGGCTACGTGGATAACATGTCTGCCATCGTCATCGGCGGCGTGGCCGGAGTCCTGTGCTACAGCATGTTGCTCCTGCGCGTTGGACGGGGCCTGGATGAGAGCTGCGATGCCTGGGCCGTGCACGGCATGGGCGGCCTGTGGGGAGCGATCGCCACGGGCATCTTCGCCACGGCATCGGTCAACAACTACACCGGGCTTCTCTACGGAAACTTTCATCAGTTCACAGCCCAAGTCATAGCGGCTGGCGCATCCGTGATCTATGCCTTCGTCATGACGCTGATCCTGGCCAAGATCGTGGACGCGACACTGGGCCTGAGGGTTACGGAAGATGAGGAATATGTTGGCCTGGACATCGCCCAGCACGGCGAGAAGGCGTATGCTTAAAGGGTGGTAACAAGTGAAAAAGATCGAGGCGATAATCAGACCGGAACGGCTCGAACAGATAAAGAAAGCCCTGGAAGAGAAGGGCTTCATCGCCATGACGGTGATCGAGGTCCTGGGCCGAGGCGAGCAGAAGGGAATCAAGCTGCAGTATCGCGGCGGCACCATGGAGGTCGACCTCCTTCCCAAGCTCAAGCTGGAGCTTTACATCCCGGACGAAAATGTCGATTCGGTGATGAAGACTATCTGCGATGCGGGACGCACGGGAAAGTTCGGAGACGGCAGGATCTTCGTCTCCCCGGTGGAGAAGTCCGGCAAGGTGAGGACGGGCGAGGTCTTCACCTGAGATAATTTTTTCCTTAAATGGCTCGCAGCAGGCTCATCGGAAGCCTCGGCACCAGCCAGCGCACGAAGTCTTTGTAGGTCCTCTTTGAGGCGGCAATCTCGATGTATCTGTCCA
>JAJRAT010000204.1 GCA_028682845.1 Methanothrix sp.
GGTAGTTCTATCATAAAATTTACCGGCAAATTGGCAGGCATTTTGGCGAATGATTCAATCATTGACCACAGTTGCTGTAGTTTGGTGGTGAGATATCATGCGTTTCAGGGACCGAGCAGAGGCAGGAAAGCGGCTCGCCGAGGCTTTGGCGGGATACGCGAATAAGGATGTCGTGGTCTACGCTTTGCCGAGAGGCGGCGTGGTCTTAGGATATGAGATTGCCAGATCGCTGCACGCGCCGCTGGATCTGGTGATCACTAGGAAAATCGGCTATCCGGGAAACGAGGAGTGCGCGGTATGCGCCGTGGCCGAAGATGGCGATATGATCTGCGACAGCGCTTCAGCGTCCCAGATGGATCAAGAATGGCTGAAAGGCCAGGCGGAAAAGCAGATGCAGGAGGCGGCTCGCAGAAGGCAGGTCTATTTGCAGGGCCGCAAGATGCAGTCCTGCGGCGGGAAGGTGGCCGTCATCGTGGACGACGGAGTTGCCACCGGGCTTACCATTCTCCTGGCGATCATCGAAGTTCGGCACCAGGGACCGGAGAAGATAGTAGTCGCGGTCCCGGTATCGTCAGCAGGCGCAGCAGAACGAATACGTGAGGAAGCGGATGAATTTATCGCCCTGCAAATCCCGACGTCGTTCATGGCCGTGGGAGAGTTTTATGAGCAATTCCCGCAGCTTGATGATGATGAGGTTATAAGGCTCATGAAAAAGCTCTAAACAGATGATGAAGCCAGATGATGAAGCCAGATGATGAAGCCAGACGATCGGGGGCACTCTCTTGAAATCATTCATGAGAACACAAATGCGACCTCCGACCAGGCTTTCTCCAACAGCTTGCCGTAATATCCGGCATCAAAGCATCCTGCATCAGACCCAAAAGCCGCTTCCTCCGGCTCCACATCCCAATGGGCCGCGTCTTTCACGACGTAGCTCATCTGCATGCCCGGCGACAGAGCGATTCCCTGCCTGGCATATGCCTGCAATGCCGAGGCTTCGGCACACCGGCGGGAGTGACGAAGAGCGCCCACCCTGCGGCGAATGGCCAGGTCTTTGATGGAGACATTTTCATTCTCAAGGTCATCCAGATACTTTTTGCGAACCGCCAGAGCCCTGTCCTCAATTCGGTGCAGCTCATTGTAGCTCCTTGCTTCGCCCAGCACTTCGAACAGCTCATTTTGCATCCGGCGCACATAATCGGGCGTGTCCTGGCGGCGGGCCATGACTCCCCGAACCTTGACCTTTCCCGTGCCAAGACGGCCAAAGTAGCGGTTGTAGGCTCCTGAGCCGTCGGTCATGGGCAGGAAGGCGATCCAATCGTATTCATCCAGCTCCGTCAGAATGCCGGTCTCCTTCTCCACAGCCTCCTTGAAACGGCGTGCATCGCCGCCCTTCACCCACAGGCAGTCCACGATGCCGTGCAGCATCTCCAGTCCCATTCCCTCAGCAATCTCCTTGGTCTGCAGCAGAAGCTCCCGCGAGGCGGCAGTGATCTTTTCGTGTACCTGGATCTGGCCGAATTTGGCGTTCCGGTAGCCGGTGTAGCCGAAGCAGGTGACGAGCATCCACTTCAAGATGGAATCAAGGCCCGCGTAGTTTTCGTCAATTTTCTTGCGCCTCTTGGTCTCGATGCGAAGCGAGAGCAGCGGCGAGATTACACCGGAAAGGAAGCCCGCCTTTTCCGGATGTGCAAGGGTTTCGGGCGAGAGGTTGTACTTGACGATGATGGAAGGGTAGAGCGATGTGAAGTCGAGCTGGCCCACCTGCTCGTAAAGGCCCGGTTCCGGCTGGAACATCATGCCGCCCCGGTCTGCTTCCTTCAGCTCGCCGAAGCCGCGCACGCACTCTGCATCCCTTTTGCGCCAGGGAACGGCCAGGCCCCGGCGCAGGGCTTCGTATACCTCGTAGCTGGAGATGAGTGTGCCGGGAGTGAATCGGGCCGCAAGGTTGGGAGGAAGGCCGGAGAGGCGCGAGGCAAGCAGGATTCCCTGCAAGCCCCCTTCCCGGTAGGCAAAGCTGGCGGAGGTATCGATCAGCACCCTTCCATCGGGAATTAGGGCTCCGTCTTTGTGATATGTTCGGCCATAGCTCCAGTAGGACTTGGCGGCCATGCTCCGATAAAAGCCGCTGCGGCTGATGGTTTGCTCGATGGCGTATCGCCCGGCTTTCTCAACCAGCAGCCCCGTCCAAATATCTGCATCGGGAAACAAGATCACATCCGGATCACGGACACGGATCAGTTCCATGAGATCCGAGATTATGGTCTTCTCGCACCCTTCCAGCCGCTGCGCTCGCCTTCCACAGATCTCGATGCCGCGAATCTCCCTGCGTCTGGTGGGGTTGCCTGAGAGCTTCAGCTCCAGCAGGCGCAGCGGACAGTCAAAATCAGGCGAGAACCTGGACTCGTCCTTCTCTCCGCAGGGAAAGAGATCCCGCTCCGCCAAATACTGCTGATCGCGCCTCACATCCACATTATAAAGCTCCGCGCCGTAGCGCGTCTGCTTCTCGATCTTCTCGGCCACACTTCTTCCGGCGCAAATCCAGTAGCCCGACAGTGGGCCGTAGATGGTCTTGAAGCGGGCCTCCTCGGTCCGGTAGCGGCATTCTAATGCCTCGATCATCTCTCCATGAGCATGAGGGTCTTTGAGGTGGAGGAAGAAGGACTCCGGATGTGCGGCGCAGACGCTGGTGATGCCTAGATCCCTGGCCCAGAGATGCACGGAGCCCCTGTAGCTGGAGTCAAATATCCACATTTACATCCACATCCGCGTCCACTCATCATTTTCGATCCCCCAATCCTCGGCATGCAAGGAGCTGCTACCTGTTCAGACTATTTCTGATAGACGGCCTGTGACAGATTTCCCTATGACAGACTATCTTTGCGAAGATCAGATTAATAGATGAGGCGCGCGGGGCGAATGTAATCGGCCAAAAAGGGCCTATGGCGGGCACATTAAATCATATGCCCGCCAGAGAATAATTTCCGTTTATGCGGTTTTTAGTACTGGCTCAGACCTTCCTCTGAAGTACTGAATCCCCAGTCAGGCGGCTGCCATTCCGTGTATCTGGTGGTCGA
>JAJRAT010000171.1 GCA_028682845.1 Methanothrix sp.
CTACTGGCCGGAGAAAGGGGCAAGGATGACCACCTGCAGCTTCAAGGATCTGGAGGCTCCGCCCACCGTGCAGCGGCTGAAGGAAAAAGGCGGCAGCCCGACTCTGGTGGTCGCTTCAGCCGGAAACACCGCCCGCGCCTTTGCCCAGGCCGCTTCGCAAACCGGCCAGCCTCTTGTTCTTTTCGTCCCGGAAAAGGCCCAAAAAAGGATCTGGACCACGGTCGAGCCCGGTCCGGTGACGCTGGTGGCCGTGCGGGGCGATTACTACGATGCCATCACCGTAGCGGAAAAGGTGCAATCCCGGCCCGGCTACGTTGCGGAAGGCGGAGCCAGGAACATCGCCCGCCGGGACGGAATGGGAACGGTGATGCTGGACGCCGCCCTCAAGATTGGCCGCATCCCCGACCACTATTTCCAGGCCGTCGGCAGCGGCACGGGCGGCATCTCCGCCTGGGAGGCCTGCCTGCGGCTTAACGGGGATGGCCGCTTCGGTTCAAACCTCTCCCGGCTGCACCTGGCCCAGAATGTGCCCAATGCCCCCATCTACTTTGCCTGGAAATGCCGACAGCCGGATGCCTTCTGTGAGGATATGTTCGACGATGTCCTCTTCAACCGCAGGCCGCCCTTTGCCATTCCCGGCGGCGTGAAAGACGCACTGGAGGCCACGAAGGGCGAGGTTTACGGCATAACGGACCAGGAGGCGACAGCCGCCAAGCAGCTCTTTGAGCAGTCCGAGGAGATCGACATCCTCAACGCTCCGGGCGTGGCCGTGGCGGCCTTGCAGCAGGCCGTGAGCCAGGGAACCGTTCAATCAGACGACATCATTCTTCTCAACATCACAGGCGGAGGCGTAGCACGGGTCAGGGAGGACTATGCTCTGCACCGGCTGCCGCCCGCTATCACCATCGACGCCCCCCGCTGGGAGGACGCAGTAGAATTTTTGGAGGCCGGAGCATGAGCCAAATGACAAGCCCGATAGCAAGCCGGATAGCAGGCCCGATCACAAATAAATTGACAAATCAAGCAGCAAACCAAGCAGCAAATCAAGCAGCAAATCAAGCAGCAAAACAAGCCGTAGCAGTAAACCAAGCTGTAAACCCTGCTGGGAAACAGGCGGTTTCAGTTCACATTATCACTGATCACATTGTTGCAGACGAGTTCGCCAGACCCCTGACATTGACCGTCATCGGCGGAGTGGACAAGGACGGAAATGCGGATGATGTCGACGAGGTCGAGATTATGCGGGGAGAGATCATCGGCATCGTCGGCCCGACGGGTTCCGGCAAGAGCACTCTCATCGCCGACATCGAGCAGTTCGCCGTTGGAGACACTCCCTCCGGTCGCAAGATCCTGATCAACGGCCATGTCCCGGAAAATGAGCTTCGGACAGACCCCAGAAAGAAGCTGGTGGCCCAGCTCTCCCAGAACATGCACTTCCTGGCGGATATGTCCGTGGTCGAGTTCTTGAAAATGCACGCCAAATCCCGCGGCAAAGACCCTGATTTGGCGGAAAAGGTCATCCTCCTCGCCAACACCCTGACCGGCGAGCCCATCAATCCCGCCCATCAGCTCACCATCCTGAGCGGCGGCCAGTCTCGCGCCCTCATGACCGCAGACATCGCCGTCATCAGCGATTCGCCGATCGTGCTCATCGATGAGATCGAGAACGCCGGCATCAAGAAGCAGGAAGCCCTCCGCCTTCTCTCCGGCGAGGGCAAGATCGTGGTTGTAGTAACCCATGATCCCATGCTGGCCCTCATGGCCTCTCGAAGAATTGTGATGAAGAACGGCGGCATGACCAAGGTCATCAGCACAAGCGAAGAGGAGCAGCGCGTCTTCAAGGACATCGAGAAGGTGGACGGCTGGCTCACCGGCTTGCGGGAGACCATTCGCCAGGGCGAGGTAGTAGCTTGAAAATGGTCGTCGTGGCTGGAACACCGGGATCGGGCAAGACCTCGGTGCTGATGCATGCCGTCAAAGACCTCAAGAAAGCCGAATTGAATCCGGCGCTGGTCAAGATCGACTGCATGTGGACTGAGGACGACATCAGGTTCAAGCGCCTGGGCGTGCCTGTGGCCGTCGGACTTTCCCGCGACATGTGCCCGGATCACTACGCCATCTACAATGTGGACGACATGCTGCAGTGGGCCGAGGACCAGGGGGCGGACATCCTTCTCAACGAGACCGCCGGCCTCTGCCTGCGCTGCGCCCCGTACCCGGACAAAGCCCTGGCCGTCTGCGTCATCGACGTGACTACAGGCCCTAACAGCCCGCTCAAGGTCGGGCCGCTGCTCACCACCGCAGACGCGGCAGTGATGACCAAGGGCGACCTGGTCTCCCAAGCCGAACGCGAGGTCTTCCGGGAGCGCATCCTGGAGGCCAATTCGCGCTGCAGAATCATCGAGGCCAACGGACTGTCCGGCAAGGGATCGGCGGAGCTGGCCGAGCTGATTCGCTCCTGGCCGGACATCAGCGGCGAGATGGTGCTGCGCCACAACCCGCCCCTGGCCATCTGCACTCTGTGCACCGGAGAGCTGCGGGTCAGCAAGGAGCGCCATCAGGGAATGTTGCGCCATCTTGACGGCTTCATGGAATACAGCGGCGAATAGAATATGGCGAGCAAAAAAGGCAAGAAAAAAACGAAGGAATGGCCAAGGGAAAAGGACGGAATAGGAAGGAAAAGCAAGGAAAGCAAGGATAAACATGTCTGAAATCGCAAAGCTTCTGCCCGGCTTCAACTGCGGCGAATGCGGCATGAAGAGCTGCCGGGATTTTGCCGCCACGCTCGTGGATGTAAGCGGCCTGGACAGGTGCACCATCCTCAAGCAGGACAGATTCCGGGGCCGGGCGGAGGAGATTGCAAAGCTCCTGGCCGTCTCGGAGAAGCGGGAGGAGATCGTCGGCGTCCTGGACGGCCTGCACGCAGAATTCACCCTGGCCCCGCTGCCCGGCGAGCCCTCCTGCCGGGAGGACCTGCACCCGTTCAATCCGGAAGCGCAGTTCAAGGAAGGCGACACTTTCCGCTACCGGCCCCTGGGCTGTCCCATCACCCATTTTGCCCGCGTCCTCAAGTACGACCGGGGAATCGTCACCGTGCACCTGGTCGGCCCCATTCATCTTCTGGACGGCTCGCCGATGCCGGAAGATATCGGCATTTGCATGGTCGTGGCCTTCGAGGGCGTGATCGGCCAGGGAAAGAGGCCGGAGGTGGGCGAGACGGTGCGGTTCCTGCCCCAGCACTGCATGATGAAGAAGGTGCACTCAGGCGTCGTGCTTCACTCCGTCGGCAAGCGGCTGCGGATCGAGGGAATCGATCTGAAGGTGTGGTAGACCGAATTAACATCAAGTCGGAGAAAGTCGAAAAATCCTCTTTCACAAATTAATTGGATTTTCTTATTTTATTAAGGGTGAGTGAAGATGCATCCGAAGTTGACCGTTCTGCATTGCTATGAATGTAATCTCAATAACTCCGAAACAACCAAATAGCTTGCGCAGCCATATTAAAGACGACGATGAAGCTGAAGATAAAAATCACAGGTCCCAAAGTGCATGATGTGGGCTACAGGCCATATCTCACCGAATTAGCCATGCGCCTTGCACTCAGAGGTTTTGAAGTCTATAATGATGATGAAGAGAGACTGCAGGCCGTCATAGCCTTGATCGAAGGCGACAAGCAAAGAATCACGCATTTCTACAATGCAGTCCGGAAGGAACGGCCACAACTTGCAGATGTGGATAATGTGGCCTCTGAAGAATATGCAGACGATGTTATGCCTTTGTGGCAATCCGCATCAATAAACACGGCATCTCAGATGAATAAGGCGATTCCCTTGCTACTGGACATGAGGGACGATCTCAAAGAGATGAAAGGCGACATCAAAGAGATGAAAGGCGACATCAAAGAGATGAAAGGCGACATCAAAGTGATACGAAAAACCACGGATGCGACACTGGAAGAGATCAAAGGCATGAGAGAGGAATTCCAGCCAGGATATGCAAGCAATTTCAGACAGATGCAGTCCGATATCCGAGCGATAAAAGACCTGTTAGGAATGTGTTAGGAATGTCTTGAATGGCACCGATCGGCAGCATGTGCTTTTGGTGACCGGATTCAGATTGAGGCGACTCGAAAACGAAGTTTGGAAAATCTTTTCTTAATGAAGAGGGGTAGACCAAGCAAGGATACCGGGCAAGGACGATTCACAGAAAATTCGGCATACTGCAAATAACCAGGAGTCGATTGCGTATTCGGATTCCTTCACTCATGCTCGACCCCTTGGCATCCTGTTTTACGCTCTCTTCGGCCCGAGGACTTTCCTGAGCAATCCTCCGCCGGAATTCTTCCGAGGCACGGGGCTTCTCGCCGCCGCTCCTCCTGCTCCCGTGGGCGCGCCGGGCCTCTTCTCCGGGCCGCGCACGGCTCTGGGCGGCGCAGCCGCACCCGCCTTCTCCTTGGCCACAATCTGGGTGCTCACGCCTCCGTGCCTGGACTTTCTGGGGCGGATGCTCACGGTTATGGGCCGCTCGATCTCGTTGCTGACGAGCATGGCCACTCCGGCGGGCAGCCTCTTGATCTCCTCTTCCAATTCGCCGGTCATGCCCTCCAGGCCCTTGCTCAGAGCCTTGAGGTCGTTCGGGTTAGTGACACGCATGATGATCTGGGTGTTGCACTGGGAGATGACGTTCTTGTCCACCCGCGCCGGCCTTTGGCTGATGATCATCAGACCCAGGCCGAATTTGCGCCCCTCGGCGGCGATGGTCCGCACGATGCTGGTGCTGGCCGCGTTTCCCGTGCCCCGCTCCGGGATGTAGTTGTGCGCCTCTTCCACCACAACCATGCCGGGCGAGATCAGCCTGCGTTTCCTGGCCTCGAAGATGTCGGTCAGCAAGCGCGAGACGATCATGGCCTGAAGCTCAGGCAGGATGCCGGTCATGTCGATGACGGAAGCCCTGCCGGGCCGCAGCAGCTCTTCCGTGGGCGTGGCCGAGCCTGAAAACAGCCCCAGCTCCAGGAGGGACTCAAGCTGGCCCACCAGGTTCCACTTCACCTTGGAGTTGCTCCTCACCACCTGCTCGATTACGTCCTCCAAAGTGTAGGCGTCGGTCTCCGCTCGCAGGGCGCTGATGGCCTCGTAGAGCAGCCCCAACTGTCCGCTGCTGGCGCTCTCATGGGGAATCATCTTGGCCACCTCGCGGGCGGACAGGTTAAGGCCGTTGAAGCGGAAGGGCCGGTCAGCTCGCGGGTTCATGGCCATCTCGCCGGGGGTGTATACTATTACATCGTAGCCCCTCGGCTTGATCTTGTACTTGGCGAAGTCGCCTTCCTTGTTAGGCTCCTTCATGGAAGCATACTCGCCGTGGGGATCGATGACCAGCAGAGCAACTTTGCGGTCCAGCAGCTCTTCCAAGATTACGGCGGCAGTATAGGATTTGCCGGAACCCGTCTTGGCCAAAACGCTGCAATGCTTCTGAACAAGGGTATTGGCATCCAGCTCCACGCGAATATCATAGCCGCGCAGCATTCCGATGTACATGTCGCCCTTGGCCAAACCGAGCGTGGCCTTGATCAGTTTCTCATCCGCAATAAAAACCGAATCGCCGGGTCTTGCCGGGCTGGTGGGCAGATGCAATTTGCCGTTGCTGCCGACGCCGATAACCCTCGCCTCGGCGATCATCGTCTCGCGGCTGTCGTAATTGCGGGCGGCATCGTTGAGCTGGTTTACGCTATAGGCGGAATTTGATCTCTTCACATCCTCTACCTGGGCCAGGATCCATTCATTTCCTTCCGCCTTGGCTTTTATGTAGGTACCCCGCCCGACCTGCTTATTTATCAAGAACTTGAATGCAAGAGGATTGGTCTCGCCGACAATGGTTCCAACCGATCCTTTAACCATGGATATCAAAGACAATCACCGCTAGGGCAAGGCATTAACTACTCCCTTCATCCTTTTTATTTTTCTCTGAATAAAAACCCATCGGGACGCAAATCCAATTTTATAACGATTTTATAGCTCCATTCTTGATTTTCTTGAGCTTTTTAGGCCATCCCGCCTTAGTATGCTGTTCACAAATTCAATCATTTTGATAACTTTAATAATATCTTGGTTGCTTCTTCATGGCGTACCCGTAGGCCAGCCCCACCAGCACACCGGCAATGTGGGCCATGTGAGCGATATTGTCCGCCGATCCCATGGACAGGAAATCCACCAGAGCAAACAGCACGACCGCCGCTCTGATGCTGAGCGGAATCACAAAGAAGATCAGCACCCTGATTTCCGGCGCAATGACGGCCAGGCATCCGAGGACGCCGTAAAGCGCCCCGCTTGCGCCCACCAGGCCGGCGGGCGAGATGAGCATCTGGGCTAGAGCCGCCACAATGCCGGAGAGCAAGTAGATCTGCAGAAATTTGGCCTCTCCAACCCTGCGCTCGAGCTCCATGCCGAAGAAGAATAGGAAGAGCATATTCCAGAAGAGGTGGTCGAAGTTGGCGTGCACGAACATATGGGTGATAATGGTCCAGGGCTGCTGCATCAGATTTGCAGGATTGAGCGCCAGATAGCCGTAGACAAATCCGGGAAAAACCACGCTCAGGAGATAGACGACCACGCAGATCAGCAGAATGAGCCCGGAGCATGAGACGGGCAGGCCGGCAGGTATCCGATCTCGCCAGTTGCCGGTCTGCCATGAGCCGGGATTATCCCATTCTCCTCGACTCCTGTAATCTTCCCGATGACCAACCTGGCTACAGAAAGGACCGGATCGGGCAAAACGCGTGGCAACACGAGCGCCAAAACCGCTCAAGCGGCCTTGCCAATTTCGGCATTCACAAAGCGGCGAAATCAAGGTAACTCCCGAAAACAACATTTGCTCCCATATCATAAAAGCCATTCGGCGCACCGGGCGGCTCTAAAAAATAGAAAAATTGCGGCGACATGCAAATGCCATAAATTCCGGAACATGCCAGCAAATTCGGGCAAAATGGCAGCATTGCACAACCGTCAGAAGTCTGGCGTTTCTCTTCGAATTATCATCTAAATTCTCCGCATAACATAAAAAGCGCCTCGAAAAAAATTGGAGCAAAAGGCAGATCCGCTGCTCGGGCTTTCTTCAAGTTTCATTTCTCACATCTTCGTTCCGGGGCTGAACCGCTTCATGAGCCGCTTCATATTCATCTTGCCCATACCGCCCCTCATGCCTTTGATGGCTTTTTGCATGGCCTGATGGGATTTGAGAAGCTCGCGGACGAGGTCGGGGGAGGCTCCGCTGCCCCTGGATATGCGCTTGATGCGCGAGGCGGTGATGATCTTTGGGTCCTCAAGCTCGGCATTCGTCATGGAGTCCATGACCACGCGGTATTTGTCCAGCCGGTCTTTGGTCATCTGATATTCCTTATCGGACAGCTCCATGCCGAGGCCGCCCATAGGCAGCATCTGCATGATCTGCTTCAAGGGACCCAGCTTGTTCATGGCCTCCATCTGCTGGTACATGTCCTTGAGGGTGAACTTGCCCCGCATGAGGGAGTCGACATCCACTTCCTGATCGGTTTGAACCTCCTGAGCCCGCTCGATGAGCGTCTTGATGTCGCCCATGCCGAGCAGGCGGGAGATAAAGCGGTCCGCTTCGAACTTCTCCAGGTCTGCCGGCGTCTCGCCCACACCGATGAAGGCCACGGAGGTCTTGGTCTCGGCCACGGCGGAGAGAGCCCCGCCGCCTTTGGCCGTGCCGTCCAGCTTGGTGATAATGACCCCTGTGATCTGCACCGCTTCGTTGAAGGCCTTCGCCTGTTCCGATGCCTGCTGGCCGATGGCCGCATCCATCACCAGCAGCTTTTGATCGGCATTAACCACGGCATGAATGTCCTTCATCTCCTGGATGAGGTCGCCCTCCAGGGCATGCCGCCCGGCGGTATCGACGATGCGCACGTCATAGCGTTTGGTGGCTTCCAGGCCCGCCTTGGCCACGGCTGGGGCGTCCGGATTGCCTCTCTCGCCGTAAAAGAAGATGCCCTGCTTCTCGCACAGAGCCTTTAGCTGATCGAAGGCTCCGGCACGAAAAGTGTCCGAGCAGATGACGGCGGTGCGCAGGCCCTTGCGCTGGAAGTAGGTGGCAAGCTTCGCCGCGGTGGTGGTCTTTCCCGAACCCTGCAAGCCCACCAGCATGATATTCTGCTTCTTGAGCGGGATATCGGTTCCCTTGCCCACCAGGTTGATCAACTCCTGGTAGACGATGTTGATGACGTGCTCGCGCGGATTCATTCCCGCGGCAGGTTTTTCGTTGAGCGCTCGCTCTTTGATGGTGTTGGATAGCTGCATGACGAGCTTCACATTCACATCAGCCTGCAGGAGCGCGCGCTGAATCTCCCGGACGGCGTCGTCTACCAGAGCCTTATCGATCTTATTCGCCGACGCAATCTTCTTCAAGGCATTGCGCAGCGATCCGCCTAAATTGTCGAGGACCATATTGCTTCAGAACGATTTAGTGGCTCCGAAAACATATAAAAATGTTCCTTGAGAAGGGAAATACGAATGCTTCATCTGATGAAGGGATCGCCGGAGAAGGAGCAAGCTGCACAACGGGAGGCTGCCCGTAAGGCCAAACTGCGGCGGGATGAGGCATTGCATGACAGGCATGTAGCGTATGTAGACAGGGCCTTGGTCATGAATGCCTCCCAGAGATCCGTATGGTCTGCCGAAATGGCGAAATGGCTTTGGTTTTGTTTCAGTCTTTTGCCAGATAGTCGTAAGCAAAGGCTGCGATCAATGCTCCGGCAATCGGCCCCACAATGTAGATGGGATAGAAACTCCACAGACTGTTCCCGGCCAGGATATAGTCACCCAGATACGGCCCGAAGGTTCTGGCCGGATTCAGGGATGCTCCGGCGATATTTCCCGTTGTGGTGATTATGCCGCCTACGGTAAGCCCGATGATCAGGCCCGCAAATCCCGGGGGCGCTCTCTCGTCCACGGCCACGCCCATGATGGTCAGCATGAGCAGGAATGTTCCAATCGCCTCA
>JAJRAT010000127.1 GCA_028682845.1 Methanothrix sp.
AGAAATTGAGAAAAATTACTTTGGCGGACGGACAGATATCCGTCACTGAAATGACAAAAAAACAAAGAGAAATTATTCAGGCGCTAAAATTGTGCGCCTGAACATTCGGGAGGTTAGGGTCAATTGATCTTCCTGCCAGCCCCGTACGGTACATTCTACCTTAGCATCACCTTGCTCAACGTAACCAGGAACAGGGCCATCAGCAGCCAGCCCATAAGCGTCTCGATCACGGTCAGGTACTCGAATCCGTCACTGATGTCCAAATTCTGCGGAGTTCTGCCTAAAAATTCCATGCTGCTGAAGTAAAGAGCATGGCCCAGGGACACATCGGCGCTCGCGGCCAGACGAGAATTCTGGTCCAGGCCCTCAAACTCCAAAGCATGCCCCGCCCAGTAGATGCCGGTGAAGAGAATGATGATGGAAATGCTGAGCAAAACTGTATGAGCCGGACGAACGCCATAGCCGCAGGCAAGCCACATCAGACCGTCGGCTGCCCTGGAGATCGGCTTCTTGGTGCGGGCCTGCTTCTCCTTGCGGTATTGGTAGTAGCAGTCGTCCTCATCCTTGAACTGCTCCAGGTTCCTGAAGTTCTTGACCAGTGTCAGGTAAACCGAGCCGTTGAAGGGAAGATGATCCTTGACCGTGTTCCAGCGAACCACGATGCGATTGAAGTTGAAGTCCTTGAGGTAGATGCTGGACCCATCCGTGAATTGCGCATCCGACAGCTTCAGGGTGTAGATCTTGGCATTGGAGAGGTGCAGGTTCTTGTCGAACCTCGCCCGGCCAAAATCGGCGTCGTTGAATCTTGCCCGCGAGAAGTTGGCCTCCGTGCTGAAGTGAGCGCGGGAGAAATTGGCCTCGCCCTGAAACTGGGACTCGGAGAAGCCCGCATCCTCCTGGAAATGTGAATCGGAGAAGTTGGCGGCCTTAGTGAAGACCGTGCCGTCGAAGTCGACCAATTGAGAGAAGGAGGAGTGGTCGAAGAACACATCCCCTTTGATGATGGAATATTCGATTTTAATAATTGATTTTATTGCCTTTCGCTTATTTTTGCTCTGGGGCAGATCCAGGCGGTGCAGATCCAGGTCTCCGTAGATGATGATATTCTCATACTCAACGGGTTTGCCCTCCTCGATCTTGGCCAGTATCTCCTCGGCTTTGATCATCAAAAGGCTATCGACCATAAGCGTTCCAGGTTATCGATGAATGCAGATATCTCTTTTGGTGATCGGCTCTTTGTGGCTCATGGGAGCATCATCCCTCCCGGGCCTTTCCCAGGACCATTTTTCCCACCCAGTCCCAGTCGTGCTCGTAGACATGCGCCGAGCTGCTGGTGGTGGAGATGGAGCCGGGCTCAACCCCCACCTCTGCGGCAACGTACTCCAGCAACCTGGCCAGGCCGTAGAGGTTGGCGGGATAGGCTCCCGCGAAGTCGTGGCTGCGGAAGAAGACGGAGAGGTTGAGGCGGCCATCGCGCAGCTTGAAGTCGTCCACGATCATGCAGGGGACTTCCTCCTTGGCGCAGTCGATGGGTGCGATCCAGGTCACCGCCGTGGCCCGGCGGGTGACTGAAGACGCTTTGAGGCGAAGAATGGCCTGCTCGATCTGGTCGATGGGCTGTAGCTGCGACGGTGCACGCTCGCCGGGCATGGACCAGGCCCGCAGCCGCTCGCCGTAGGTGTACTCGAAGCCGGGATTTGTGCCGCTCTGAAGCTGCAGGGCGTACTCCTCCAACCGCTCCTCATTCCAGGAATACTCGACCGGGATCATGTCATGGTAGGGATCTTCCACCACTATCTGCAGCGAGAGCAGCTCTTTGATCCTGGTGCCGCGCTCATCGCATATCTCCTGGCCCTGCCGCCAGATGAGGTACAGGCCGCGGTGCCAGGCATCGGCGATGGTCCGGCCCCGGATGAATCTGCCAAGTTTAGCCATGTTGAATCAGGAACGGATGAATGGAATTGTTGCCATTTTGCTTATTGAATCGTTTCCCATCATATCATCATATCGGCGTTATCGTTACCATTACGCCATTCCCGATTTGATCTGCGGCCCCTTTGATGCTTCCAACTCGGCGATGGCCTCGGGCGAAAAGGCCTTTACGATGTCGATCTTCTTCACACATCGGGTAGCAATGCCGTATTTCTTGGCGATGGGACGAAGCTCTCTCATGCTGAACTTCCTGGCGATTTCCTCGGCGTCCATAGAGCTTGCTTTTTGCCGCCCGGCTACTTAAGTTTTTTTGGGACCCTTGCTTTTTTTGGATTTTCGAGAGATCAGATTTGCAGAGATCCAAGATGATCAAGCTCGATCCCAAAGCCGCCGAAGCTGATCTTAACGCCGATCAGGCCGCTGTGAATCAGGAGAAGCAAGACTATCAGCAGCACTTCTAAAAGGATGAACAGAGCTATGAGATAGACCCTCAGGCCCGGCGTTTGCAGAGCCTCGAATATGAAATCCCACAGCGTTCTCCCCACGACCATTCTTGCCATCCTCGGAATTTTGAACAAAGACTGCCCGGCCAAAGCGCCAATCGCCTTTGGTTATCTTGCATAGGCAATAAAATGAAGCTGTGCGCGGGGCGAAAGTAATCAGAGGAAAACATATTTTAAAAGAGGCCATCAACATGACCTGAAATGGGCGACTTTGAATGGGCTCTTGTAAACGCCCTGAACTCCTTTTTCGAGAGAGACGGCATCGCCGCCATAGCCTACCGGCTCAAGCAGTCGCGCTTTGCCTCACAACTTGTGGACATCCTGGTAGATTCGAGGAACCCCGAGTACTACCTGGCCATCGAGTGCAAGAGCGTGGATGCCCGCAAGACCAAGACCCTCTACTTCAAGCAGCACTTCAGCAAGGCCGCAGGAGCGCATCAGATGTCGCGGGAGACGGACTTCATCACCCGCTCGGGAAGGCAGGGCATCCTGGCTGTGGAGCTGCGCCACGGACCCGGCCAGCCGAGGACGGCGCACCTGCTGCCCTGGGGCCTGGCCTTCCGAAGCTTCGAAGACGGCCTCCTGGGGATCACGCGCCAGGAGATAGAGGCCAACCCG
>JAJRAT010000136.1 GCA_028682845.1 Methanothrix sp.
ATCCCTTCTTATATAATTTGAGTGCAGGGCGAAAGTAATATGGGCAAAGGACTCCGCTTTCATCCCACGGCCTAAAGGCCGGGGACTTCCCGCTTCGTCCTTCGCAATCCTACGAGTTAAACGACCGAGCAATCGGATAAGCCGGGACACGAAAGAACGATAGAACAGATAGAACAAATAAACGGATTGAACGGATAGTCTTGATTTCGCCCCTTCGCGGCTTCACGGCTCTGCGCCTTCGCGTGAGATCGTTTTCGCATTCGGCTGTCCGTTCGTGGAAAACGGCATCTCACGCCAGGGCAGCGAAGGGCGCGAAAACTGCTCGGATGAGCTGCAAACAAAAATCCAAAAATTTATTTTGAATGAAAAATGGATCGGAAGAGCTTCAAGGACTCTTCCTGGTTCTTCCCAGCACCATCTGCTTGGTGGCCCGCTCCGCTTCGATGTTGCGGCGGCAGACCGGACAGATCCATATCCAGTCAAGGCCCGTCGAATCCTTCTGCAAATTCGTGGGCAGACTGGCCTCGATCCTCTTCAGCATGGGCTCCGTGGCATAGCGCGATCCGCAAATCTTGCAGGCCACCAGGTCGTAGGTGACGGTCGTCTCCGGGCTTGCATCGTCAAAGGGAACGAGAGTGAGCGCCTTGGCCGGGCAGAACTCGACGCACAGGTCGCACTCCTCTTTGCACTTCTTCCAGTGAACGGACCTCGTCTCCGGCGTCTCGGTGCGGGTGATGTTCTGGCTGGGGCAGACATTGGAGCAGGAGAAGCAGCCCAGACACTTGTTCACATCAACTTTGATCATCTTCTACCTCCATGCGCAGCAGCCATTGCAGCGCGGGTGCGGGCCCGCCGGGAAGCAAGCTCGAAGTCGGTGCTCAGCGCGTTAGCCGGGCAGCTCAGGATGCAGGTGGGCGTCTCCCGTCCGGCGCACAGGTCGCACTTGTGGGCGATCTTGTCCGACCAGACCACGCCAAAGGGACAGGCCAGGCGGCACAGTCCGCAGCCGGTGCACTTCTCCACATCAAAAGCCGTGCGCTCTCCGTCTTTGTAGAGTGCTCCCGTGAAGCAGGCCATGGTGCAGGTCGCCTCCTCGCAGTGGTGACAGAAGACGGGAACCGAGGCATGATCCCCGGCCATGTGCACATTGACGTGACCTTTTCCGCCGTGCACCCTCTTGCAGGCCACCTCACACGACCGGCAGCCTATGCATCTACTGATATCAACGTAAACTGGCATTTAATCCCTCCAGGAAATCTTGCAGGCGCTGACTTTGAACTCAGGAATTCTGGCTTCCGGATCTGTGACCTCTGTAGTGAGTTTGTTCGTGCCCGAGAAATGGAAGGGCATGAAGACGACTCCCTTCTTGACCTTGTCCGTGAGCCGCGCCCTGGCGGAGGTCTCGCCGCGCAAAGATGTGACCAAAACCTCGTCGCCGTCTGCAATCTTGAGACGGGCGGCGTCATTGGTATTTATCTCCACGAACAGTTCCGGCTCGCGCTCGATGAGCGAGGGACTGCGCCGCGTCATGGACCCGGCGTTGTGGTGCACGGCCACCCGTCCGGTGGTCAGAATGAATGGATAGTCCCAGCTTGCGTTTTCCGCCGCAGCACGGTACTGCACAGGCATGATTGATGCCCTGCCGTCTTGCAGCTTGAATCCCAGTGAATGCAAGATCGGCGTTCCCGGATGATCCTTATCGGGACAGGGCCAGATCAGCCCCATTCCATCCAGGCGCTCTCTGGTTATTCCTCCATACTGGGGCACCAGGCGGTTGATCTCGGCCAGCACAGCCGCAGCATCCGGATAATCAAAGTCAAGGCCCAGATGATTGGCAACGTCACAGACAATTTCCAGATCGGATCTGGCCTCGCCGGGCGGCGAGACGGCTTTCCGGCTCCACTGAACCCGTCTTTCCGTGCTGGTGTAAGTTCCCTCCTTCTCGGCCCAGACCGCTGCGGGCAAGACGACATCTGCCATTTGTGCCGTGGCGGTCATGAAGATGTCCTGCACCACCAGGAAATCCAGCTTCTCCAGGGCGTCGTGAGTGTGATTGCTGCTCGGGTCGGAGTTCATCGGATCTTCGCCCACGATGTACATGGCCTTGATGTCGCCCTTGCCGGCAGCATCGATCATCTCCGTGGCAGTCAGTCCGCGGCCCACAGGCAGCGAGCCTCTTCCCCAACCTGCCGAAAAGAACCTGGCCGTTTCCGGGTCATCAGCCTTCTTGTATCCTGGATAAAATTCGGCCAGTGCGCCCATGTCGCAGGCACCCTGCACGTTGTTTTGGCCGCGCAGAGGCATTACTCCCGATCCGGGTTTGCCGAGGTTGCCGCTGATCAGCGCCAGGTTGGCGATGGCCTGCACATTGTCCGTGCCGGTACAATGCTGCGTGATTCCCATTGAATAGAGAATGGCCGATGTTGGTGAGATGGCATAAGCGCGAGCGGCCCGAATGATGTCGTCCGCCGGAACGCCGGTGATCTCCGAGACCTTCTCCGGCGAGTAATCCTTAACCGCTTCCACCAGTTCATCGTAGCCTCGCGTCAATTTGGCGATGTAATCCTTATCGATCAAGCCCTCTTTAATTATAACGTGGGCCAGGCCGTTAAGCAGAGCCACATCCGTTCCCGGTTTGAGCTGCAAGAAAATGTCGGCCATCCAGGCGGTGTGGGTCATGCGCGGATCGGCAACGATAACCACAGCCCCTTCGTCCTTGGCCCGGTTAATCCAGCGGGAGAGGATGGCATGGTTTTCTGCCAGATTTGATCCGATGATAAAAACGCACTTCGAGTTGGCCAGATCCGGTATGGGGTTGGTCATTCCTGCTGCGCCGAGCGTCCTGTTCAGACCGACAACGGACGGTGCATGGCAGAGACGGGCGCAGTTATCGATGTTCTTCGAGCCCAAACAGCGGGCCAGCTTCTCGATAAGGTAGTTCTCCTCATTGGTGCATTTGGAGGATGAGAGGAACCCGACCCTCTCCGGGCCGAACTTCTTAAGGGCTCCGCCAAGTCCCCGGACGATGAGTTCTTGCGCCTCATGCCAGGAGATCCTGGCCCAGCCGTCACCCGTCTTCTTGAGCGGATAGCGCAGCCGGTCCTGGTGGTATAAAACCTCTAAAGAAGCATTTCCCTTGGAGCAGAGAGCCCCTTCGCTGGCCGGATGCTCCGGCATGTATTCGATCCCCGTGGCGCGCTCCTTCTCGACGGAAATAAAAAATTGGCAGCCTGCGCCGCAATACGGACAGACCGTTGGAACAAGCACTTGTGGCATCTTAATCCCTAATTTTTCAATTATATCGTGGCTGTATTCCGTTTTATTCCACTGTATTCCCTCGGCTCCGCCTCAGGCATAGAGCTTCACGTAGGGCCTCTTGGATTTTGCCGAGAGCCTTATGAACTCGCCTTTCAGGATCTCCTCTTTGCCAATACCAAGATCGGGGAAACGCTGGATGAACTCGGAGACATAATGGTCCACTATCTCTCTGTCGGCATCATTCAAGGGCGAGATATCCACCTGGCTTCCCACCTGGGTCTTGTCCACGGTGCCGCGCAGGTAGATGACGCCGCCGTGCATTCCCGTGCCAAGGAAGTTCCCCTTATGAGGCTTACCTCCCAGGCCTAAGAGAATGACGATTCCGCCCGCCATGTATTCGCCCAGGAAGTCCTGCGAAGTTCCGCCTATAACCACGACCGGCTTCTTGTCCTCGTACTCCTTCATGTGCAGAGCCGTCCTGTAGCCGACGCCGTCCCGGACGAAGATCTTGCCTCCGCGCATGGAAAAGCCGAGCACGTCGCCCGCCCGTCCCTCCACGACAACCTCTCCGTGGTCCATGGTGTTTCCCACGCCGTCCTGGGCATTGGCATGAACCCGGATGTTGTGGCCGAAAAGAAAGGCGGCAAGGTCATTGCCCGGAGTTCCGTAAATCTCGATGTCCATCTTGCGGTGCTCGGGAGTGTAGAGCCTGGTGCCGATGTACCTCTGACCGCAGACATTCCTGAGCACGACCTTCTCCACGCCGGAGAGCATCAAGTCTCTGAGGCGGTCATTCAATTCCCTGGTCTCAAGGTTTGTAGCATCAACTTCTACTGCATCCATGCTCTCACCACTTCCGGTCGCTTCCAACAACTGCGGCTGTGCATTGTGAGCCATCGCCATAAGATGCTCACTCTCCGGCACCTTTGATTCCCATGACCTCGAGTTCCCACTCGTACAGACCCACGCCGCGCAGGTGATCGCGGTTGCCGCGCAGGCTCTCCAGGGCATTGATGCCCATGCCGCCCATCATCTCGCTGATCTCATGAGACCAGGCCTGCACCAGGTTGGCCAGGCGCTGCGAGGCGATGTCGACGTTCAGCCTGCCGGACAGGCGCGGGTCCTGCGTGCAGATTCCCCAGTTGCACTTTCCGGTATTGCACTTCTGGCATAGGTTGCATCCCATAGCGATCAATGCCGAAGTGCCGATGTAAACTGCATCAGCGCCGAGAGCCACAGCCTTGACGATATCTGCGCTGCAGCGTATTCCTCCTGCGGCAATGATGGAGCACCTGTTTCTTATGCCCTCGTTTCGCAGGCGTCTGTCCAGGGACGAGATGGCCAGCTCGATTGGGATTCCCACGTTGTCCCGGATGGCTTTGGGTGCGGCTCCCGTGCCGCCGCGCAGGCCATCGATGGCGATGATATCGGCTCCGGCTCGCACAATGCCCGATCCTATGGCCGCGAAATTGTGGACGGCTGCGATCTTGACGGAGATGGGCTTCTCGTAGTTGGTGGCCTCTTTGAGCGCGGAAATCAGCATGGACAGGTCTTCAATGGAATAGATATCGTGATGAGGTGCCGGTGAGATGGCGTCCGTTCCGGCGGGAATCATCCTGGTGGATGCCACCTCGGCTGATACCTTCTCGCCGGGCAGGTGGCCGCCGATGCCGGGCTTGGCACCCTGGCCGACCTTGATCTCCACGGCTGAGGCGCAGTTGAGGTACTCGGCGTCGATGCCGAATCTGCCCGACGCTACCTGAACGATGGCGCACTTGCCGAACTTCTCCCGCATCTCCTTGGGCAGGCCGCCCTCTCCCGTATTGAAGTAGGTTCCGGACTTGCAGGCTGCCGTGGCCAGCGAACGGAAGGCGTTGTAGCTTATGGCACCGTAGGACATGGCGGAGAAGAGGATGGGCGTCTCAACAACGAGATTGGGGCTGAGCTTGGTTCGGATCTCCACATCTCCCTTATCGGTCTTGACCTCCATGATGTCGGGCTTGGCACCAAGGAAGGTGCGCAGCTCCATCGGCTCACGCAGGGGATCGATGGACGGGTTCGTGACCTGGCTGGCGTTAAGGACGATATGGTCCCAGTAGATGCGGAACGGCTTGTCGTTTCCGCAGCCTGTCAGGATCACGCCGCCGGTCTCCGCCTGCTTCTTCAAGTCCTCCATCTTCTCGCGTGACCAGGAAGCGTTAGCCCGGTAAGGCGAGGGCGTGGGCCGAACTTCAATGGCATTCTTGGGGCAGAAGACCACGCACCGTTGGCAGCCGGCACATTTGTAGTCGTCGGATATCAATCGATCTTGAACCGGATCGTAGGTGTGAGTGCCGAAAGCGCATTGCCGCTCGCATCCTCGGCACTGCCCGCATTTTGCTTCATCCCTGATGATATGAAATTCTGGAAAGACGAATGATTTCATGCTTTATCATCCCTCATGTAATATTATTTAATTCGCCTATGACCGGTTCTCCTCCGTTGGGCGTCCAGACGGAGTCGAGCTCGGGCGAAATGAGTCTGATCGACGCTTCCTCAGAGGATAGATAGAACATCGGTCCTCTGGTGGCAGCCGTGAGTGGCCGAAGCCTTATTCTGTCCGTCAGACCGATCATCTTTCCAGTCTGACCGATGATGATCGAGAAGGGCCCGTTCATGAGCAAAGGCCCGTAGACCATCCTCAAGGTTGTGAGCAGTTTCTTCTCCTTCTCATTCATTCTATCGATGGAGTTCCAGATGGGTGGAGCAAGGATTTTGGCCACTAAATCTATCGGGAGGCTCTGTCTCCTCATGAGGAGGTCTGCAGCATAGGCAATGACCTCCGTATCGGTCTGCAGAGTGCAGGCGTAGCCGTACATCTCCAGATACCAGCGGTTGGTGCCGTAAGAAGAGATCTCGCCGTTGTGAACGACAGTGGTATCGAGCAGGCTGAAGGGATGCGCTCCGCCCCACCAGGCCTGAGTGTTGGTGGGGAAGCGACCATGCACAGTCCAGGTGTAAGCCTTGTAGAGCCGGTCGAGCATAAAGTACTCGCCGATCTCCTCAGGATAGCCCACTCCCTTGAAGCAGCCCATGTTCTTGCCGGAGGAAAATACGTAAGCATTATCGATCTTGGTGTTTACGTGCATGACCTTCGCCACAATATAGTCCTCATCCGAGAGCGCCGCATCATCACCCTTTTTGTTGGGGGTCACGAAGTAACGCCAAACCAGCGGCGGATCGGAGACAGTGGACTCGTCCCTGTGGGGAATCTCCTCGTCATAGACCACGTCGAAGTTCTCGTAAAGGTACGGATCAAAACCCATTTTGGCCGCCATCCTGGCCTCTGCACTGCAGCCGGTGAACATAAGATGAAAAGCGTAGTAATCCTTATATTCCGGATAAATACCGTAGGCTGCAAAACCTCCGCCGAGACCATTGCCGCGAACATGCATGTTGGCTATGGCCTTCATGACGCCTGCACCCGTAAACCGTTCTCCATCCCGGTTCATAGCCCCAAAGATGGAGCAGGCGCAGATCTCCTTATTATATAGCTCCCGTCTTTTCCTCGGCATAGTAATCTTAAACTCCATCCATCGACCTTACAACTACATAAACGCTTACCCTGGATGCCTGCAAGTCTTGCACTGAATCGATGACGTGTAGGCGAGAAGAGGCCACAACAAATGTTTTATAGCTATTTAAGAAATGTTCATAAAACTTATGAACAAAACCGGTCGCCGTGAATGTCTTCTTCGACATGTTGCATCCTTGCCTGATCCTGGCGCATAATAGTATAAATAAAAAATGTTATGGGGAGCCCGAAATTGGGCTCTAGAGTATGGGCAGGTACCTGTCCAGCTCCCATTTGGTGACGTTGATTCTGTAGGCATCCCACTCGGCCTTCTTGTTCTCGACGAAGGCTTTGAAGGTGTGCTCGCCCAATGCTTCCTTGACCAGCTCGCTCTTCTCGGTGAGGGCCAGAGCATCGTTCAGGCTGCCGGGCAGGGAGTAGATTCCCGCATCGAGCCTCTCTTGCTCGGACATGTGGAAGATGTTCTTCTCCTGTGGCTCGGGCAGCTCGTACTTGTTGGCCATTCCGGCGAGGCCTGCGGCCAGCATTACGGAGAAGGCGAGGTACGGGTTGGCTCCTGGATCGGGGCTGCGGAACTCGACTCTGGTGGCAACCTCCTTTCCGGGCTTGTACATAGGCACTCTGACCAGTGCGGATCTGTTTCTCCTGGCCCAGCAGATGTACACCGGAGCTTCGTATCCGGGGACCAGGCGCTTGTAGGAGTTGATCCACTGGTTGGTGACGGCGGTGATCTCGGGGGCGTGCTTGAGCAAGCCTGCAATGTAGTTCTTGCCGTCGTCGGAGAGGTGGAAGGAGTCGCCTGCGCTGTACATGATGTTCTTCTTGCCCTGGAAGAGGGACTGGTGAACGTGCATTCCCGAGCCGTTCTGGCCGAAGATGGGTTTCGGCATGAAGCTGGCGTGGTAGCCGTATCTGTGGGCGATCTCCTTGACGGTGATCTTGTAGGTCATGACGGTATCGGCCATGGCGAGGGCGTCGTTGTACCTCAGATCGATCTCGTGCTGGGAGGGTGCGACCTCATGGTGGCTGAACTCGACGTCGATTCCCATTGAATCGAGGGCGAGAACGGTGTCGCGGCGCAGATCGGATGCGGCGTCGAGGGTTGTCAGGTCGAAGTAGCCGCCCTTATCCAGAATCTCGGTGCCCTGATCGTTCTTGAAGTAGAAGAACTCGAGCTCCGGGCCGGTGTAGAAGGTGTAGCCTTTATCCTTGATGCGGGAGAGGTTTCTCTTCAGAACCTGTCTCGGGTCGCCCTCGTAGGGTGTGCCGTCCGGGTTCAATATGTCGCCGAACATCCTGGCAACGGCGTTCTCCTGCTGTCTCCAGGGAATGATCTTGAAGGTGCTTGGGTCCGGTCTGAAGACCATATCGGACTCATGAATCTGGGCAAAGCCCTCGATGGAGGAGCCGTCGAATCCCATGCCTTCGGTGAAGGCACCATCCAACTCGTTTGTATTTACTGCGAAACTCTTGGGGAATCCCAGAATATCTGTGAACCAGAATCTGACGAATCTGACATTATACTTGTCAATTGCCTCAAATACATCATCTTTTGTCTTCGTTTGTACGGGCATTTAACTAGCCTCCTTGATGACTTCAATCGCCTTAAACGAAATTTATAGGTATTTGAGATCAATTCATAAAAGTTGTGAAAACTTATGAACGCAATTAGCATACATAAAGTATCTTTTATTTTCATGATACTGTGATGAGAAAGTATGAAAAACTCATAATAGGAAAATGAATTCAGGAAAGATGGCTGGGATTATAAAGAAGCAATGAGGATAAATATAATTGGCAAATCGCGCAAATTCGCGAAAAATAAAAAAAACTTTGATTCACGAATGCCCTATTGACTGAGGCAAAAGAAATAGCACGGGACTATTATTCATTCTATGGGGCTTGAAATAGTTGTAGAATTGGGCTCGGGACACCAGTCAACTGCCGCAGCCCAAAGTTTGCAGTAGTTGACGTCAACTACTACGGCCTGAAGGCCGTGGCTTGCGACTACGCAAAAAGTCGTGTCGCGTCTGGCGGGCTGACTAAACCACCCTGGGCCTCAAGGATATACCTCAAGTCCCGTGTTCGGTGCTCAATATTCATTG
>JAJRAT010000020.1 GCA_028682845.1 Methanothrix sp.
AGCAGTTTTAGATAGCAGTTTTAGATAGCAGTTTTAGATAGCAGCAAATGCAGCAAACCGCCAAACAAGGAAAAGAAAGACGCGAAAAAGAATATTGGTTCTTTGATTTTATGCCCTTCTACTTGGACAAATCGCCTTCGAGAATCATATTCATGACGTAGTCAAAAGGCAAAGCCTGGCACCAGCCGGCCTTCTCAAAGATGGACATGAAGCAGACTCCCACCAGCTTCTTGTATTTCAACCGGGACAGAAAATCCTTCATCTGCGAACTCTGGACTCCGATCTTGGGCATGGCCATGCCGCCCAGGACGACCACCACATCGGCGTCCGCGTTCGCGACCTCGCCAAGCTCCATGCCGTACTCAGTAGCAACCATGCGGCGCGCCTTCTTTTCCACCAGGCCGGGCACGAAGGCCAGCTCCTTCTCCCGCACCGGATAGCCCAGGAATAAGGCAAAAGGTGTGCAAAAACCGGGAGATCCTACGAAGAGGATGCTCTTGTCATCCTTGACCAGATCCCGAAAGCCGTTCAACATGCCGCCCAGGCCCTTCACATCCTGTATCTTCTCCATAATGATCAACAGGCAAATGGCTTTATGATGCATTAACCTTTGGCATCAAGCTCGTCTTTTGAATCAAGCTCAACTTCGGCATAAAACTGAAATTTTGCTCGGCTCCTCGCGCTGAACAACGGGAAAGGTGCCATAAATATCATGCTTGGCAGAGCCTGTTCTTTGGCAGAGCTTTCTTTTCTATAGAGAAAGCGCCTGGCGAAGATGATGCCCGACTTAACACAATTTAATTCACCATTTGACTGGCCGTCACAATTTCGAGGATTCAAAACGTTTATGAGGAGAGAGCGGCTTTGGAGATGCTTTGATGTCTAAGAGATCTGTGGATAAGGGAGACGGGGGTATAACTCCTTCGGCAGGGGCCAATGATGCCAAGCCGCTGGATGCCTCATCGGCCTCTCTTAAGCAAAAGGCCAAGGCAATTGACAAGGCCAATATCTGGAAGAACAGCGACTTATCCTGGTATGCAGGGCTGGTAGTTGCGGCGCTCTTCTCGTTCTATCTGCGAGCCATTGTGCCCTGGAATGACGTCTTCACCGGGGGCAAGGTCATCTTCAGCAGCGAGAGCGACGCCTGGTATCACATGATGCTGGCTAAAGGCACTGTGATCAACCTGCAGCGGCTCTGGTTCGACCCCATGACCTACTTCCCGCACGGAACGCCTACTCACTTCGGTCCCTTCAATAGCTGGGCCATCACCATCTTCTCCTACATCTTCGGGCTGGGACACCCCAGCATGCATGTCGTGGAAGTGGTGGGTGCATTCCTGCCGGCAGTCCTCGGGGCCCTGCTGGTCTTCCCGGTCTACTTCATCGGAAGAGAGATAGGCGGCAAGAGCTGCGGCCTGATCTCGGCGTTGATTGTGGCGGTCCTTCCCGGACAGCTCTTCAACCGCACCGTCCTTGGTTTCACGGATCACCATGCAGCAGAGATTTTATTCAGCACGCTGACGATGATGTTCTTCATCCTGGCCCTGCATTCGGGAAGGAAGATGACCTTCGAAGCGGTTCAAAAGAAAACATCAACATTGAAGGAGCCGCTCCTGTACGCGGCCCTTGCTGGCGTCTCCTTGGGCCTGTACATCGATGCCTGGTCATCGGGATTCCTCTTTGAGGGCATCATTTTGCTCTTCGTCATCCTGCAAAGCGCTGTGGATCACATGAAGGGCAGAAGTGTGGAGTATCTGGGAATATGCAGCGGCGTAACCTTCTTTGTGGCAACGCTGGTCGTGCTCCCCTTCGTTCAGCCTTATTACGGATTTAACCATTATCTTTACTCGCTCTTCCAGCCGACCATTCTACTGGTAGGCGTGGCGGCAGTGCTCTTGTTCTCGATGCTGTCCAAATTCATCGAGGAGAAGGGATTTGCCAGATACTACTACCCAGGCGCTCTGGCCATTGTTGTAGTGCTGGGCACACTGATTTTAGCTCTGGCAGTGCCGGAGTTCACGAGTACCCTCTTCTCCGGCCTGAATATCTTCCAGGCAAAGACCGGCGGAGCTGCAACTGTGGGCGAGGCCTCGCCGCTGTTGACCTATCAGGGCGATGTCTCCTGGTCGAGCATGCTGGCCAACTTCCCGGCATTCGGCAACATTGTGCTCCTCTCGTCCTTCTTCCTGGCCATCATCGGCATGGCACTGATATTGATGCGCTTTGTCCGCAGCCAGAAGCCTGCAGATCTCCTGCTCCTCATATGGTCGATTCTGCTTCTGGTCATGACTTTAGCCCAGAACAGGTTTGCCTACTACTATGGAGTTAATGTGGCTCTGCTGACGGGCTACCTGGCATTCTGGATCATGCAAAGGAGCGGAGTTCGTGAAGAAGGCGGATTCTTCGACACCAAGGAGCCGGTCAAATTCCTGACATCGAACTTGAAGGTGATAGCATCAGCCCTTCTCATCTTCATCTTCCTCATCTACCCGGCACTCAGCACCAGCCTGATTGTGGCCAGCTATACCGACGGGCCGGAATCCGACTGGATGACGTCCACCGCATGGCTGGAGAACAACACCCCCAGCCCCGGCATGGATCTTTATGAAAAGTATGTGCGGCCTGCCAGCGGGCAGTATGCCTACCCGAATGCTGCTTACGGCATCATGTCCTGGTGGGACTACGGCCATCTCATTGAGACCATCGGCCACCGCATACCCAATGCCAATCCATTCCAGCAGGGAATCGGCAGCGTGACGACAGGCGTTTCAGGATCGTCTCCCTTCTTCCTGGCCGAGAATGAGACCCGGGCGGAGAAGGTGCTGGCCGGTCTTGATCTGAACCGCTCGCGCTACTTGAACACCAAATATGTGATGGTCGATCTGGACATGGCCACGGGCAAATTCCATGCCATGGCCGCCTGGAGCGGAATTCCCGTCTCCAAGTATATTGGCGCAGTCTACCAGCCGCAAGGAGAACAATTGGTTCCGGTTCAGATGTATCTTGAGCCGTACTTCAAATCAATGAC
>JAJRAT010000023.1 GCA_028682845.1 Methanothrix sp.
ATAGCTGAATTTGGATAATTGGATTTAAATAGCTGAATTTGGATAATTGGATTTAAATAGCTGAATTTGGATAATTGGATTTAAATAGCTGAATTTGGATAATTGGATTTAAATAGCTGAATTTGGATAATTGGATTTAGATATCTGAATTTGGATAATTGAATTCAACGATTATTCAAATACATCTCCTTTTTTGGGGCATGAAGCTGCATCGATTATTGTCAATTCCCGATTCAATCCACCCAAAAAACCAATCCCGCTCATGGCGCTGCCGCTCTCTTGCCGCCCGCGCGGGCGAGAACGAGCCGCCCCCCAGGTCCACGAGCCAAAAGCGGCCCGGTCAGTGCCTTCTCAGCACAATTCGATCTCCTTCAACTGTGTTTTGAAACAGATCCAGCCCTTCCACAACTTTGCCGATGTGGTTCACCGCCGAATACGGCTGCGTCTTGCCGAAGAAGATGATAGAATGCAGGACCGGGGGACCAATGGCAGATGTCGCCCGCCTCGGCTTTCGGCGACAAATTCTCATCAGCCAGCTCCAACGGGACATTAAAATAGACCTCTTCGCCCCAAAGGTTTGCCGCAGCCTCGAAAGAGAGCGCGTGCCTTCACTCGTGCGGACGGGCTCCCGCATGTGGGCGAGCGGGTGCACATGCACGCATGGGCTTGCAAGCTTGGGGGCCAGGAGAACGAAAAGGCGGAAAGCAGCCGGATGGGGGGGGATTGGCAGCAAGCTGAAGAGAAAATTGGAGACACTGGTTAAACGAAAAAATTCTGGAAAAAGGAAATGCTAAGAAAATATCTTATTTTATTCCTTTGAAGCACTCCTCCAGAGTTTTCTCATTCATCTTCTTTGTCATCATGCTTACCACTATCGTAATCAGAAACGACAGAGGAAGCGCTATCATCATGGGATCGACCACCGGCCAGGGCATCTGGGTGATAAGGACCTCTCTTCCCAGAAGCATCTTGCATATTCCCAAGGGAACGGCTTCCGCTTTGTGGATGAACAGATACCAGAAGACGGTGACGAGTGTTCCGGTGACAAGGCCCGCAATGGCTCCGCTCCTGGTTGCTCCTTTCCAGTAAAGGGCACAGGTGTACATAGGCAGGAAGGCGGCGGCACACAGTCCGAAGAATATGGCAGTGCCGCGAGCGATGATGTTCTCGGGGAGTATGTATCCGAGAGCGACGGCAATAACCACTGCGGCAAGGATGCCGATCCTCGTTACGAGTATCGATTCGCCGCCTTTTCTTTTGGTGAATGATTCGTAGATGTCTCTGCCGATAGCGCTTCCCTGGGAATGGAACTGTGAGCTGGAGGTCGACATAGCCGCGGCAAGAAGCGTGAGCATGAAGAGATAGACGAACCACTCGGGCGTTGCAGCATTGATAAAGATGGGGATAATGCTGTCGGCGTTGCCCTTCGCGATATTTATAGAGATGTTGCCTTGCGTCTGGTAGAAGAAGACGTTGGAGAGCGCACCTACCACGAAGGCCACTCCAGTCATCATGAGGATGAAGATGCCTCCGATCAGAACGCCCCGATTCAGCTCTTTGTTGGACTTGACCGTCATGAACCGCACTACAAGCTGGGGCATGGCCAGCACTCCGATTCCCACGCCCATGACGACTGTCGAAACGAGCGTCCACCACCAGGTGCTGCCGAAAGTGGGCATGGATGTCCAGCCTGTGTGCCCCTGGGCGGCGAGCTTTGCCGGGACCAGATGGGCCATGTCCGTAAGCGCCTGATGGGCTACGGTAATCCCGCCCAACTGGGTATAGGTCATGATCAGGAGAAATGCCATGCCGACGAACATGATGGTCCCTTGCATGGCATCGGTGTACATGACTCCTCTTAAGCCTCCCCAAACAACATAGGCGGCAATGATGACCGAGTAGATGAGCAGCGCGACATCGAAGTCGATGGAGAGCGTGGTCTCCATGAACCGCGCCGCGCCGATGAGAACGACCGAAGCGTAGAGCGGCATGCCGAAGAAGATGACAAGGCCGCTGAAATATTGAATGAACTTGCTGTCAAACCGCTTGCCTAAAAGCTCGGGAAATGTCATGGCATTGAGGTTGTGCCCGATCTTTCGCGTTCGTTTGCCGTAAACGATGAATGCGAGAAAGATGCCCACGAAGATGTTGAGCAGCGTCAGCCATAAGAGCCCCATGCCGAAGAGACCAGCGGTTCCGCCGAATCCGACGATGGCCGAGGTGCTGATGAAGGTAGCTCCGTAGCTCATGGCCATGATATAGGGGTGGGTTTCTCTGCCTGCCACCAGATAGCCCTCGGAGTCCTTGGTGGATTTCCATCCTCTGTAACCGAGATAGAGTGTAGCGAGTAGATAGACCAGGATAATAACATTAAGAAGAAGCAGATTCATAGCTCACAGCCCCAATTCCTTCTCTTGCATCTCTTCTTCCTTCGCTTCCCAGGCGGCTTCTTCTTTGATCTCTGCAGCTTCCTGCTCTCCGCCTCGATTCCAGTTGAATGCACCATAGATTATGCACAATAGCGCACTGAAAATGCATAGAAGGTAAACGCCCCAGATCCAAGGATCATCAATGCCAAGCACACTAACACCAGCCAGATGCTGCCCCTTCGCAGCCATTCGCGTCACGTCACTGCTATCGCCCTCTGCGAAAGCCATGATGTGTGGTAGCATGTGACAATATATCCGGCTATAAGGATGTCGGTCAGGAATATCTATTATGATTTTAGGATGATCTATAGTTCGCAAGCTTGCGTCTCAAAACCTCTATTTGGATCGGCTTGCTCATGTAGTCGTTCATCCCTGCATCCAGGCACTTCTTCTCGTCGCCTTCCATCGCGCAGGCCGTGAAGGCGATGATCCAGGGCTGGAACGTCCCAGGCCATCTCTTTCTAATGGCCCTCGCCGCCTCCATTCCGTCCATCAGCGGCATTTGCAGGTCCATGAGGATTATATCATAAGGCCGGTCCTCCATCATCTGCAGGACCTCCAGACCGTTGGCGGCGACATCTGCCTTGAATCC
>JAJRAT010000105.1 GCA_028682845.1 Methanothrix sp.
ATGTACTTGCTGAGGACCTTCTTGGTCTTGCGGTCCACAACGTAGTTGTCTGGCGAGACGCTGCCGCTGACGACCGCCTCACCCAGGCCCCAGGCACCTTCGATGACCACAAGCGGCTCGCCCGTGGAAGGCTGAGAGCTGAACATTACGCCCGACTTCTCCGAGTCCACCATCATCTGCACAATGGCGGAGAGGTTGACCTTGTCGTGATCGAATCCCTGCTCTACGCGGTAAAAGATGGCCCTGGCCCCGTAAAGGGATGCCCAGCATTTGCGCACGGCATTGAATACATCCTCTGCTCCGCGCATGTTGAGGTAGGTCTCCTGCTGGCCTGCGAAGCTGGCATCGGGCAGATCCTCGGCGGTGGCGCTGGACCGGACGGCCACGAATACCCGGCTGCCCTCGCGCTGGCACAGCTCCTCGTAGCGGGATTTGATGGCATCCTCGATATCCTTGGGAACCTTGGCGTCCATGATCAATTTCTTGGCGGCCTTCTCGGCCTTATGAAGTTCCGTCTCCTGATTTACGTCCACCTTGAGAGCTTCGAAGAGCTTCTCGGAGATTCCCGCTCTGTTGATGAAGTCGCGGAAGGCCTGAGCGGTGACTGCGAATCCGCCAGGTACTGGAACGCCGATATTTATCATCTCACCGAGGCTGGCACCCTTGCCGCCTACTGTGGAAAGGTCATTCTTTCCAACTTCCTCCAACCAGACAACAGCATCCAATCTAATCATCCACCCGGAATTTCCTAGGTCTCGATATCTGCCCACCCCTCCCTCGTAACATTATATCAAGCTTTCACAGGATATATAGAATATATACAAAAGGATATATCATCGATTAAGATAATACCGCTCCCGCATGTTCAAACGTTTTTCCGGCGCGGCTCAGGCCAAAGAGGTGTTGCTTGCCCATTGTTCACCCATTTTGCGAACCTGCGGCATAGCGTCCTCCGACGCGGCAGGGCGTGCCGTCTCGCAGGATATCATATCTCCGGTGAGCCTGCCCGGATTTGACCGGGCGGCCATGGACGGCTACGCCGTGAAATCCGCCGATACCAGGGGCGCGAGGCCGTCCGCGCCGGTCTTTCTGGAGCAGTTCCTTCCCGTAAGAACAGGCATGGAGGTGCCTGCAAACTACGATGCCGTGGTGATGCTGGAGGACGCCAGACTGCGCGCCGACGCCCTGGAGATCACCGCAGAGGTCCACGCCTACCGAAATGTCTCGCGGGTCGGCGAAGACATCACCAGTGGAGAAGCAGTCTTCCGTGAGGGGCATGTCCTGCGGCCTCCCGATATCGCTCTGCTCTCGGCCCTGGGAATTGGCGAGGTCCAGGTTTACGAGCGGCCCAAGGTCGTCATCATTCCCACGGGCGGGGAGCTGGTTCCCATCGGAGAGCGGCCCCTGAAGACGGGAGAAGCTTACGAGATCAACGGCCTCATGGCCGGACTCTATGTGAAAAAATGGGGCTGCGATGCACGAAAACTGGAGATCGTTTCCGACGACTCGGAGATGATTCGCGAAGCAATTGCCGCCAATCTGGATGCGGATATGATTGTGATCATCGGCGGAACGTCTGTCGGCGAGAAGGACTATGCTCCGCACGTTCTCATGGAGACGGGGGAGCTATTCGTTCACGGCATACGCCTCCAACCCGGCAAGCCCACCGCCTTCGGAGCCGTGCGCGGCACAACCGTGGTCTGCCTGCCCGGATATCCCGTGGCAGCACTTGCCGTCCTCTACCAATTCGTGCGACCGGCATTGAAGAAGATGGCCCATCTGAGCGATTTTCTGCCGCAAATTAATTTTCGGCTCGCCCGCAAGATCCCTTCGCGACCGGGTTATTTGAGCATGGTCCGGGTGGCCTTGAAGAACGGAGAGGCCGAGCCCATCATGGTCTCGGGAGCCGGAATTCTCAGCTCTGTGGCGAGAGCGGACGGTTTTGTGATTGTGCCGGAGGAACTGGAGGGATTCGAGGAAGGAGAAACGGTTACCGTGTTTCTATTTGAATAGCCGTGACCACTCCCGCCCCCTAAAGGGGAGGGGTCTCCTGCTCTGCTTTTCTATAATCCCATCGCAAAAAAAAAATCCCACCGCAAAAAAATCAAACTAAAATTTTTCCAGAGGAAAATCTCTCGGACGGCAATTCAAGTTGAACTATGCAGGATGAGCTTTGAAAGCAAGACGCATATTATTCGACATTCATCGAAAAATAGTTAATTTGATATTCTCCCAAGCTATCTTCCAGCCCCGAGGGCTAATATGACCAAATACATCATGTATTTTGCTTGCATCCTGGTTTTGATGGCGGTTACCATCACATCGTTTGCTCAAGACAGCGGGGTTGCCGCAGACTTGGCTGCAAATAATACGACCGCAAATTTGACGGAAAACAACACAACAATAAACGAGAGCCAAATCATTGCACCGGAGAGCACTGCAGAAAATGGAAACAATTCCGCTTCGAACAATACAACCGTGAAGGCTCTTGGCAATACTTCTCCCAAGGAGATCCTGCCTCTGGATACACAGAATAACCAAACATCCAGGAATCTGAGCACGGTGGACAATACAACAATAGTTGTGGCACCCATTAGCGATATGGCCAAGGATGCCCCGGAGGTTGCGGCAGCCGCATCTTCCGTGCAGGTTGCCTATGCGTCTGAAGGCGCGCTCAAGCTCGGCAATAGCGAAGGCGGATGGAATCCGTTCAATCCCGCGCATAAAGACGTCGAAGCCCTGAAGCTCGACATTGCCACCAAGCCCATGCGAGACACAGGAAGGATGTTCTTCGTCTGCGATATAGTGTAAAATTGGCGGCACTCTAAAAACCATGACGAAATAGAGAGCATGGTATCACCGAATCACATTTTTTCATGCATTTTTTGGGAGGAAGAAAGAGCCTTCGAGGGCACAGGAAAGGAGGGACTTTCGGAGGCTCTAACATGCGTCTTCGGTTAAGACCACAATCCCTCCCTAAACCGTTCCCTATTGACATGTGGATCAAGTGCCTCACTTGA
>JAJRAT010000210.1 GCA_028682845.1 Methanothrix sp.
AATGTTTCATTCACAAGCTTTATTTCATTTGCAGTCAATTATTACATAGGATAATTTTGGAGGACTACAATGTTTGAAAAGATATTAGTCGCAACAGATTTCTCGAATTATGCGAGAAAAATTCTGGACTGTGTAGGCGAGATCCCCGGAGCAAAAGAAGTAGTTCTTCTTCATGTCATAACGAGAGATCCTCTGGCCAGGACCTGGTCTCCCGGAGATGAATGCAAAGATGCCATGAAAATGCTGGAGGCCGATAAAAAGGTCCTGGAAGATGCGGGTCTGAAGGTTAAGACGATAGCGGAATGCGTGGAAGAAACCAGCGAATACGAGATCATCGATCGCATTGCTCAGAAAGAGGACGTCTCTCTCGTGGTCATGGGTGCTCGGGGCAGAGGGCTTTGGGAGGGATTGCTTTTGGGAAGCGTATCCACCGGCTACCTCAGACACGGAAGCAGAGATCTGCTGATCATGCGCTACAAGACCATCGGCAGTGCAGACAAAGGAGAACTGGCGAAATTCTGTTCGCGAATCTTCGAGAAAGTGCTCTGTCCCACGGACTTTTCCGATGCAGGCAATGCGGCCATTGAAAGAATCAAGGCTTACAAATTGGCAAAAAACCTGATATTGCTCAATGTTGTCGCCAGGGCGGAGAACCAGGCAGAGCTGGATGCAGAGCTTAAAGCCTCCCATGACAGGCTGGAAGCTATGAAAGCGGATCTTGTATCTGCCGGAATAAGTGTTGAGACCGTCTCTCTCTTTGGTGCGGCGGGCGAGCCCAGGACTTACGGCACGGGCGGCATGGCCAGAGTTAAGACGACGCCTTTTGCAGCTATCGGAGGAGTTGTGGAAAAGGTTCTATCCGTTGCCGAGGACAAGGATGTTTCTCTCATCGCTTTAGGCTCTCACGGCAAAGGCTGGCTCGACCAAGCCACCATCGGGAGCGTCGTGTCGGATGTGGCCAGAATGGGTGCAAGGCCGGTGCTGGTGATCAGGTCGCAAAAGAAGTCTTGAAATGAGCAAGTGAACCGTTTATTTAGCAGAGTCCAACCGCATCTGAATCCAATAGTCCTGAGACAGTGGTGTCTCAGGGTTCTCTGTTTGTGCTCGAGTTTACCTTCCCCAGAAAGGATCCTTCTTGCGCTTGATCTCCAGGAAGTCTTCCAGCACCTCTCGCTCATCCTCGGCAAGTTTGGGCTTCAGCTCCAGTTCAACGATGCGAGCATGTTTCTCTGGAATATTGACGTAAAGAATATCGCCCTCATGAATCTGCCTGCCCACGGTCGGGCCGTCGATGGAGATGGCAACCTCCTGGCCGACGGTGGCTGAGCCGACGTTCTCGTTGTGCGCTTGAATTCCCTTGACCTCGCCCACATTGGCTCCATCTTCCCGCATCAGATTGACCTGTGTCCTGACTATGCCGCCCACGATCTGCACGCCCACGATGGCGGGCTTGGACTGGCGGAAGACGCAGTCGGGCAACAGGCGCACGGCACCTGGCCGGATGACGGCCTCCAGCCGCTCCTGTTCGATGCGCATCTTCTGCTCGTCGAGCCAGGCTTCATAATTCTCGATGATGGTGTAGATGATGTCGCTCGGGAAGACCGGCACATTGGTCTTCTGAATCTCGCTGATGGCATCGGGCAAAATCTCAACGTTGAACGCAAGGATGACGGATAAAAGAGGATCTTTGATGGCTGCAGCGCGAATCACGTCTCTGCGGGAGATGGGGCCGACATCGGCAAAGTGAATGGCCACATTCTTGGCCTTCAATTCTCCCACCAGGGCTTCCAGAGAGCCGATGGTATCCGCCTTGAGGATGACGCCCTCAACTTCGGCATCAACGCGCACCGCCTCAAGCTCTGATTTCAATTCCTGGGTTAGAGTTTCGATCTCTTCCGGTGATGCGACGACGCGAATGGTCGATCCGGCCAGGGCATTCTCCAGCTTCGGCGCGGACACTTTAACTCCGGATGCCGCCACCACATGCTTCACTGGCAGGAAACGCTCTTCGCTCCGGATCTCGGCCAGCGGCTTGGGCTTGAGAAGTGCCCGGATCTTGGTGATCACGGGCTCGTGAGCCGTGCCCACGATCACGGTGTCGCCCGATCTGAACTCGCCGTTGTAGAGAATTACGTCTAGCGTCGTGCCCAGACCCCGCTCCTCTTTGACCTCGAGGATGGTGCCCACGCCCGGCCCGGAGCTTGTCAGCTTCAGATTCTCTTTGAGGAACTTTTGGGCCAGGCCCACCAAAATCAAAAGAAGGTCGGGCACGCCCTCGCCTGTCACGGCGCTGATGGGAACGATGCCCACAGTTTTTGTGAAGTCGGGGATGCGATCGTATCTGTCTCCGTCGAATCCGTATTTGTAAAGCTCTCCCACCAGCTCGTAAATTCTGGTGTCCAGTTCCTCCACGACCCGCTCGCTCTGTGCCTTCATGCTCTTGGCAAAGGGAGCGTTCGGCGTGGGACGCCAGCCGCCGATGCGGTCCATCTTGTTGGCGGCAACGACGAAGGGCGTCTTGAACCGCTTGAGGATTCCCAGAGACTCGATGGTCTGGGGCTGGAAGCCCTCGTTCAAATCCACGATGAGCACGGCCAGATCAGCCAGCGAGCCGCCGCGGCTGCGCATGGATGTGAAGGCATGATGGCCGGGCGTGTCGATGAAGAGCAGTCCCGGCACCTGGAACTCTCCGCCGAACCGCGAACCGCAAAAGTCCTGCACCACACTCAAAGGAACCTCGGTGGCTCCGATGTGCTGGGTGATGAGCCCGGCCTCGCCCTTGGCCACAGCCGTCCCGCGGATTTTATCTAAAAGAGTAGTCTTGCCGTGGTCCACGTGCCCCATGACTACTACTATCGGTGTTCTGAGGTTGGAATCATTGCCCATTCCTTTGCCGGATTTCTTGGACTTCTGTTGCATACGGATCGCGTCTCGTAAAAGTATCTCTAAAAAAACTAATTATCTTTTTAAGAATTTAAAGGCTCCCGTGAGAGGGGAGGCAGAACGCGAGTTCTGCTCATCCTCACTCGTAGAGCCATGCTTCATCAATGCGTTTGAAATCGACCAGCTCGGATGCGCAAAAATGCAGCGCGATCTCGCGAGCAGCCGAGGCCGGGGAGTCCGATCCGTGCACTACGTTTCGGCCCGTCTCAATTCCAAAGTCCCCGCGCAGGGTCCCTGGAGCCGCCTCCGCCGGATTGGTGGCACCGTTCATCTTCCTCATGGCCGCGATGGCACCGCGTCCCTCGACCACCAGGGAAACCGATGGCCCGGAGGTGATGAAGTCCACCAGATCCTGGTAAAACTTCTTGCCCACATGCTCGACATAGTGGGCCTTGGCCTTCTCTTCAGGCATCACGGCGAGCTTCATGGCTACGATCTTGAAGCCTTTCTGCTCGATGCGCTGCAGAACCTTGCCGATGAGGCCGCGCTGAACCCCATCCGGCTTGATCATGACGAAGGTTCTCTCTAACTCCGCCAGCGCTTATGCCCCCTTCCTGGCCCACTTGATTCTTCTGGTTACGCGCCCGAGGGCGACGTTGTTCTCACACTTGGCTGAGCAGAAATAAAGGACGGTCCCGTCCTTCTTGGCATAAAGCTTGCCTGTGCCCGGCTCGATGACCTTGTTGCAGAATGAACACTTTCTCTCTTCCATTCTTCTTCACCTGCTGGTAAGCTTCTTTGCCTCTCTGGCAGTCTCCAGCAGCATAAGGACATCGCCCATGCGGATGGGGCCCATGCAGTTCCTGGTGATGATGCGGCCTTTGTTATTGCCTTCCAGGATACGGCACTTGATCTGCGTCGCTTCTCCATGCATGCCTGTGACGCCAATGACCTCGATAACTTCTGCCGGTATGCCGTTCTCATCCTCCATTTGGACTCACCTACTTTAGAGCCGCAACTTTCTGAACGATCTCGTCCAGCAGCTCTTTTCCTTTGCCGGGCTCAACGATGGCGGCTGCGGCACTCTTGACGCCGAGGCCGGAGGCAGCGCCGATCTCGCTCTGCTTCTTGACGTAAATGTAAGGCGTCTTCTTCTCTTCACAAAGGGCCGGAATATGAGCTACTATCTCAGGGGGTTGAACGTCCTCACCGACGATCACCAGGCGAGCAACTCCGCGCTCAATGGCCTTGGTGGCTTCGTTGGTTCCCTTCTTAATTCTGCCCGTATCGCGAGCCAGCTCCAGAGCCTCAATGGACTTGGCGGCCAGTTCGGCGGGAACATCAAATCTTACGAATATTGGTCTAGCCATGATTAATTCTCCTTCAGGGCCGATCGCGGCCCATCATCATTCATCGCAAAAGCACCTAATAGAATGCCTAACAGATTAGATCAGCCTGCAACTCAACATGTAAAAAGGTTGCGCTATGGGCCGAGAATCGCCACAAGCGCCCCTTGCAGATTTCCTGCCGGCACATTCCCGTCCACGGTGACGTCGGAGCCGGATGCGGAATATTGCAGATTGTATTTTCCGGCGATATCCTTAGCCTTCTGGGAGACCGCGCCGTCCGGTTGCAGGATCTTGGCAGTGATGTTGAAGCCGCCGACTGCATCATCCTTCGACTTGCTCACGCCCAGATAGAATTCCCTGTAGCCGCCGGATAACGGCGAATGATCCGCACTGCCGAGAGCCCCGACTTGCAGATCCGCGTTTTCGCCGGCTGGCAGCGTGAAGTTCTCAGTGGCGAGGCCGCCGGAGATGACATCGATGACCTGTTTCATAGCGCCCTGCGTTCCGAAGATGGTCGGCTTGCCCATCACGGTGACATAGTCCGATGCGGCTGGGATCATCATATAATCCTCATAAGGCACAACCAGGCCGCTGTAGCCGACGGGGAAGGGCTTGATCCAGTGGAACTCGATCCAGGTGTTGTTGAAATAAGCCCCGGCCAATCTATCGATATTTGTGGAATAAAGCTGGCTTCCGTAAGTCAGGCCCAGAGACTGTGGGAGTGCCGCCTTTGCAGCCTCCGTCAGATTCTCCGACACGGTGGTGTTGATCCAGTATGCCATGACTGTGTCCGCGGGGGACATCTTGAGGGCATCGTCCAGATTGCCGAAGTCCCAATCCACCAGGCGACCTTGCACTCCGAAGGTCTCCACGGACCATGCATTCGTTCCTACAACAACTTCATTTGTGTCGCTGCCTCTCAGCAGGAAGCCTGCAAAGGCGGAGAGTACCATGATAGCGCCCACGAAGATAGCGAAAGCCTTCTGATTCATCCGCACCACTTGACGAGGCTATTCTTATTTAACTTTTGTCCGATTTGCCTCTTGTCCGGCGCAAAAAGCGGCTCGTCCTGGCAGTAGCTTCGTTTCAAAAGCAATGCCGTCTGTGCCTTCTCCAGTTCACGCCCCAGGTATCCGGCATGGTCCAGCCGCGAGACGTATCCCTTTTCGATGAGAGTGTTGAGGAGATCGCGCGCACTATCTCCTGCCACCGTCACGCGACGGTTTCTTGCCACGATCTTTCCTCCCGCCAGAAAGATTCGGAAACATCCTGCCGGGTCCGGCACATATTCGTGATCCGAGCCCGCCGGAACGCACTTTTCCGGCAAATTCTCCTCCGGTCTCGGCCTCTTCTCCTTCAGGACGAGAAGGTCAATTCCGAGGTCTTTAGGCGGCGTTCTTCGCGCCGCGGCCAGTTGCATCATATCCGCCGCTCCGGCCAGCTCCCGTACGCTGCCGCGCGCCTTGGCGCTGTATTCCGGCGTGAAGAGGATGGCAGCCTCCACCTCCGCCGCAAGAGCTGCCAGCAGAGCGTTCACGCCCTGGGTATCCGCATCCAGCAACTCAGTCACATTTCCCGCGCCGAAAAATAGCGGAACTTGGGGGTGAGTCTCCCGGAAACGAATGTATCTAATCAAGGACGCAGCCAGCCCCTGCAGAGGCGGATCGAGCACCGGATCAGCGATGACCCGAATTCCCAAAGCTCCGGCTGATCGCAAATTCTCCTCCAGGCAATTCTCGCCGGGCCCTGGAATTACCACCGCCGGAATTTTAGCGGCGGCAACAGCCTCGCCCACAGCCCCCAGGTTCTGGCTGTTCAGGCTCAGGATCATGTCCGCTCCCGCTTCCAGGCCCGCTAAAATCAGATCGGACCGGACGGTATCCACGCTGACGGGAAGGTCTGTGACTTCTTTCGCGACCCGCACCGCCCGGGCCGCATCTTCGGCACGCGCGTCGGGAGGGAGGCCGAGGTCGATCATGTCCGCACCCTGCTCCTCGTAGTAGCGAATCTTCTCGGCCAGCCGTTCGGAGTCCAGGCGTGTGGCGTCCGCAACCTCGGCCAGAACCTTCATCCGAGAGCCGCCGCCGATCTTGACGCCTTTTATCTGCATGGCAGCCGCCGCCCTTTCTTCCAGCTCATCCGCCAGGGCCAGCGCGCCCTCTCGCATCCGTTTTTCCAGCAGCACGCAGGCGGGGACAGTTCGGGATAATTCGACCTCATCAAGGTGGTGCAGCACAAAACCAAGGTCTGCGGCGTGCTTCGGCCCCAGGCGTATCTTTGCGCCCAGAGCCTTTTCCGCTTCCCGGAAATCTGCAGTTACCGCTCCGGGAACGAGGATGAGGTCATAGCCTTGCGGCGCGGAAGCGGCCAGCATCTGCGGCGTGATGAAGGCCGCCACGGCCACATCCAAAACCAGCACGTCTGCGCCGCGGGCCGATGCCCTGACCAGATCCCGGGCCAGCCTTCCCGTAACTGCGAGGACTCTCATGAAGGCGAATTATTCATCCCAAGTCTAAAAAAGATTTGGCAGCCGATCTCTCGGCTGCTCCGGCCCGTCCATGCCTGTATTTGTTATGCCTTTCTTTGTGCCTGTCTATCTGCCTGTCTATCTCGCGTCGCAGTACTTAACCTCGTCCACATCCAGGGTGAGGGGCGTGCCGGGCTCGAAGGAGGTGATCTTCCTCACCCGGCCCACGCCCACCAGTTGCAGTTGGGCCCTTGCCGCCTGCGCTTCGCTCTCCTCGTAGTAGTCCTGGTTGGATTGAACCGTTCGGTGGGTGATGATCTGCAGGGCCCGAATGGAGGCGATGAGGCCGCTTGTGCCGGGAACTATGTCCGGCGCGCTTGCCTCCGTGAGGAAGATGCGGTCTCCCGGCTGGATATTGAGCAGTGCAAAGAAGTTGTTCGGGCTGCGGATCTCCACGGTTCTGACCCTGGCCGCGAGCAGCTCTTTCATCACATGTCTTGCCAAACCCGATAGCGTTACGTAGATCATCCGGCATCACCCGTACATTGGGAATTCTTTGGGCATCTGCTGCTGTTGCTCTTCAGGAGACGCAGCTTTCATCTGCTGGGCCAGTTGCGCCATCTGCACCTCGATCTGCTGGGCTTGCTCTGCCAGCTTATCCGTGCTGACGCCAAGGCCGTAGATTTTGTTCAGGGTCTCGACAGCGGCGATGGCCGCTCGCGGGTCCGGTTCAGCCGAGGCGGTCTCGCCGAGCAGGCAGATGGCGGGCAAATTACGTATGCGGCACTCGTTCATGATGCTGCCGGTAATTCCCGTTATCGTTCCCAGCTCGAAAACTTCGACCGCTTCCTTGATCCTGTCCAGCAGCTCCTTCTTGCTGACGGCCCCGAAGACGCGATGCTCCTCGCTCATCACGGTAATTCCGGCCAGGCACACCATCTCTTTGACGTGGATGGACTCGGCCCAGGAGACGATCTCTCTGCCGATATCGTAAGATGCCAGAGGATGCACCGGCACATCGGCGGTTAAAATCAGAATGCCCTTGCTCGCTTCCTCGTAGATGCGAACGGGCATGTTCACGACGCCCCCCAGGAGCACGGCCAGCGGCGGGAAGAACTTGGAACTCATGGCTCCGAGATACTCCATCTTCAGCTCGTTGACGATGTACTGGCTGGCAATGTTGCCTACCAGGCCAATTCCTGGGAAACCCTCGATCAGGATGGGATCTTTGACCGACGGCTCCTTCTCAAGGATGACCTGAACAATTTCCTTGTCCATGAAAGAATTTAAGGCGTTAATCCGAGATAAGAGCATCGCCTTCTCGAATTGTCCCGCTCTGATTAATGGCGGTTAGGTTCGTTTTCTAGCTCGGCGTGATGCCGCCCATCATGTCGTGATGCCGGAAATCATATCATGACGCTGGAATCATGTCGTGATACCGGAATCATGTCATGATACCGGAAATCATGTTATAGTATCTCATGTCATCATTTCTCAGGCTGTCGGTTTGTATGTTATAATGATACAAAACGTTTATCAGCATCATAACAGAAGGATCTCTTGTGCAAGCAATGGCGCCCTGGAAACAAAACATGGAAAATCAAACCGGGGAAACAAAATCGATAGAATCAAATCCTGGAAATCACATCCCCCATGAATCAATCGATGCAATCAAATCATGGGATCAAGATGACAGGATGGCAGGACGACTGAAGGATACCGGGAATTTTTTTTAAAAAAGAGCTGCCCGGCATGGCATCCACTAGCCGCAAAAAAAGAGAAGCACGATCTTGGGGTCAAAATGTCGGAAAAAATGAAAAGTCTTATGGATCAAGCTCTTGCTTCAGGGAGAACCTACCTGATGGAGCATGAAAGCAAGGCCGTTTTGGAGTCTCTGGGAATTTCCACCACGGGCGCCGGATTGGCCGGATCTGAGGAAGAAGCTGTCAAGCTGTTCAAGTCTCTTGGCTCTGCCGCAGTATTGAAGGTACTTTCGCCGCAGGTTGTCCACAAATCCGATGCAGGCGGAGTTGTTCTTAACCTGAAAGATGAGGCATCCGTGCGCAAGGCCTATCGCGAGATTGTCGCAGCCTTCCGGGACAAGGAATTGGCGGGCGTCTCCGTGCAGAAGATGGCAAAGCCCGGCCTTGAGGTCATCGTAGG
>JAJRAT010000219.1 GCA_028682845.1 Methanothrix sp.
GCCCGCCACGGTCACTGCGATCTTCTTGAACCCTGCCGCCACTGCCATCTCGAAGCCCCGGACCTGGTCGATGCTGCATTGCCTGTCGAGTAGCCGGCATCCTCTCTCTTCAAGGCCGTCCTGAATCTCTTTTATCGGTCCGGTCTTGACCAGGCCCGTCATGTGCGCCCCGACGGCCTGCAAGACCTCCGGCCTTGCGCTAACCAGCGTGCCCGCGCCCTCGCAGACGAGCACAGCCGCATCCACCAGCCCCTCGCTCATAGCATCCGTCAGGATCTCGGAGGCCCCGAAGCTGACCGGCTTCTCCTGCAATTCCAGGACGCGGCCCGGACCGTACATTCCAAGCTCCTGCATGTGCAACTGCAGCGTGCTCGCTACCGTCTCGCGGCTCTCGATCTTTATGCCGTAAAGCCCGGACCTCAGGGGACAGAAGCGAACCCGCGGCTCGGTCAGCACCTCAATCTTTCCATCCTTCACCCTGACGAGGGCTCCGGCCATCTCCAGCAAATGTTCGGACATTCCTGTGCAAAAAAGGATTTGATTCTTTGATGGCTTTAGCCCTGCCTCGGCTCCAGCCTTCTCCTCACAGACTCAGCGTGCGCTTTCAGCCCTTCCGCCTCCGCCAGAGTCGTTATTGTCTCCTCCAGCCCGAGCAAGCCCTCGTCGGTGATCATCTGCACGGTGATCTTCTTGGTGAAGTGGTCCACGTTAAGCCCTGAGAAGACCCTGGCATAGCCGGATGTGGGAAGCACGTGGTTCGTTCCGCTGGCGTAGTCGCCCGCAGCCACGGGCGTGAAGCCGCCCAAAAAGACGCTGCCCGCATTGCGAATGGACCGGAAGACGTTCATGGGGTCGTTGGTGATGATCTCCAGGTGCTCCGGCGCAAAGGCGTTGGCAAAGTCCACCGCCTCATCGATATCATTGGCCACCAGAACGGCGCTGTGGTCCAGGCTCTGCTCAATGATATCGCTGCGAAAAGCCGTCGCAGACTGGATCTTCAGCTCTTCCGCCACGGCGCTGGCCAGGAGATCGTCTGTGGCCACCAGAACGGAAATCGCCTTGGGATCGTGCTCGCCCTGGGCGATCATGTCTGCGGCGATGACGCCGGGATCTGCCGTCCGGTCGGCGATGATGAGAACCTCGCTTGGGCCAGCCGGAAAGTCGATCTCTGTTGTGCCCCGGACCAGCATCTTGGCTGCAGTGACGTAAACATTTCCCGGCCCCACGATCTTGCTGACATGCTCAATGGTCTCCGTGCCGAAAGCCATGGCTGCTACAGCCTGAGCGCCCCCCAGCTTGTAGACTTCATCAGCACCGGCCATATCGGCGGCGACGAGCGTCAGGGGCGTGATCGAGCCGTCCGATTTGGGCGGCGTGCATACCACTATTCTTGAAACGTCCGCCACCTTGGCCGGTATCACATTCATGAGGGCTGAGCTGGGATAAGAGGCCCGGCCACCGGGAACGTAGGCTCCGACGGAGTCCAGGGGCACGATCTTCTGGCCCACGGAGACGCCGGGGGCGACCTCGGTCATCCACAGTTCGTGCTCCTTCTGGGCGGAGTGGAAGGCAAAGATGTTGTCCGCCGCCTGGGCCAAAGCCTCCAGGATTCGCTCGTCCACCATATCGTATGCGGCGTCGATCTCTTCCTGGCTTGCTCGCAGATCATTGAGCTTTGCGCCCTCGAACTTTTCCGTGTATTTGAAGAGGGCTTCGTCTCCCTTCGATCCGACCTCAACGAGTATGTCGTTCACATCGGCGATTACATCCTGAATGCCCACCTCTCGAGAGAAGAGGCCATTCATGTCCTCATCCTTCAGCTCTTCCAGCCTCTTGAATATCATCATCCCTAAACCTCCGTTCGCCGTTGTTTCATGCAGTTTTCAGAAATCAGAATTTATCATATCGGATTTGCGTGAAATAATGGATTATGGGATTTATTTGGTTATCGGATTTTGTGAAATAATGAATTGCGGGATTTATTGGGTTATCGGATTTGTGTGAAATAATGGATTATTGGATTTATTGGATTATTGAATTTGCGCAAGATATTGGATTATTTGGATTTATTTAGATTATGTGAGTCATTTGGATCAGTTGATTCATTTAACGCATATTCGATGTCGGGCTAATCTAAATCATGCAGAGGTGCTTCTGCCCCTCTGGACCTTGTACAGGGATGTCACCCTCTCAATGGTGTCGGCCTCGTCCAAAGACTTGTCGTCTCGAACCGTTACGAGCCTGGGAAAGCGCAGGGCAAATCCTGATGAGTAGTTGGGGCTCTTCTGGATCTCCTCATAGGCCACCTCGAAGATCACCGCCGGTTTCAGCTCCACTTCCATGCCCTTCTGCACGACGATCATTTCCCTGAACATATCGGTGAGGTCCGACAATGCCTCATCGGTCAGGCCGGTGGCCACCCAGCCCACATCCAGAATGCGGCCCGTCTCCGTCTCCATGCAGCCCAGGCGGTAGGAGCCGAGGAAGCTGGCTCTCCTGCCTTCGCCCCATTTTGCGCCGATGACCACCAGGTCGAGGGTCTCCATCACCGGCTTGATCTTCAGCCAGTTCTTGCCCCTCTTTCCCGGCGCATAGACCGAGGACGGGTTCTTGAGCATCAGCCCCTCGTGGCCAGCGTCAAGTGCGCGCCGGTAGATATTTTCAACCTCGTTCGGATCCCCGGTAAGAACCTGATCGGCAAGCAGAGTCGGGTCGGCTGCAGTCTCCTGCAAGAGCTTCCTTCGCTGCGTCAGGGGCAGGTCGACGACGCTTCTATCCTCCAGATAGATGATATCGAAGAGAAACAGGCGCAGAGGAATCTGGGCGGCGAGCTTTTCCACATCGTACTTTCTGCGAAACCGCTTCAGGATCTGCTGAAATGCCACGGGCCGCCCGTCTTTGCCGATGGCTACGGCTTCTCCGTCCAAAATAGCATTCTTGGCCCGGATTTGTGTCCTGGCGGCGGATACGATCTCCGGCAAGGATGCAGTCACGTTCTCC
>JAJRAT010000133.1 GCA_028682845.1 Methanothrix sp.
TCCGTTTTTAAGTAGCTCAAGGAAGATACTGTCGTTTGCTACATCGCGAATGCGCATCTCGTAGCCTTCCGCGAGCGTGTAATTTCCGGCCAGGACTATTCCTTTTATTTCGCTGTCCGTCAGTACCATGCCCAGATATTCATGCTCAAGCAGGCTTTTCTTAGCCGGACTGCCAAGCAGGCTGGAATCATATCCCGCAAACCATTGGGTTCCGAGGAAGCTGATGACAAAATAGCTTCCCCAGGTTTTATAGTCGAATTCTTTGGGCTGCAGGAATGTCGTGTACTGGAAACCGTCTTGAAACGCGGTATTTGTGGTTTGATCGACCTTTGGTCTGGACGGCGGGAGAACGGTTCTGTCGTGGACGTTATAAAGAACCAGGGTCTCAGCGCCCAGTTGCTTCTCCGGATCAAAGTAAAAGCCGCTGTAATTCTCGGAGTTCCAGCGGGCTATGGTTGAGGAATTATAGTCGCCGAGCTTCACAGGGATGAAGGAGGCGTTGTTATACGTAGGGCCCCTCAATTCGTGAACGCCGTAATCAAAGATACCACCCTCGGGATAATAGTAGAGATCCGGACTGTCGACTACGACGAAGGCCAGATTGCCGGTCAGAGAACGGACGGCATTTCGAGATAGCGTGAGGGCTCTGTAATTCTGGAACTTGAAGCCGTCATCGAAAAGGTCGGTCACCTCTAATTCGCCGAGCTTGCCGCCTTCAAACAGCGTGACGTCCGGCAAATCGCTCACCTGAAATACTGCATCCAATTCGGCGAATCCGGAACTCCCGCCGCTCATGGCCTCTTTCAGGTGAACAAGGATAACGGGAACGCCGTCCACCTTATAGACAAAGCTCTCGCCGGGGGCAACAACGGCAAAATGAACAATCTGTCCGTTTTTCAGGAGAACAAATGTGACCATGCCGTTCTTCTCCGAGATCTCATTGACGGCCAGAACATATCCGCCTTCCAGAGGAAGCGTGGTGTTATAGTTGAGGGTTATGGTTCGATCTTCGTCAAGGAGGACGGCCCGCAACAAGCCTTTTTCAAGAGTGCTGACCTCTTCGGTGAAAGTACTCTCCGGATAGCCCGCTAAGAAAAGCCTGCCCATGAATGCGACCGCTTTGTACGTTCCCCAGGGTTCATATTCGAATTTATTTGACCAGGCACGGGAAGAGTAGACGATCTTATCCTTTTCGGCCACTCGCCCGTCCAGCTCGACTTCCAGTTGCTCTCCGCCCTGATTCTCATCCAGGTCGTAGTAGAACCAGCCGAAGTCGTCTGCGCGCCAGATTCCGTTGCCGCCGCTGATGTGGCCCCGCACATAAGCCGATTCCACAGCTTCCTGAGCATTTGCGACCGGCCCCAGAACGAGCGGTACGAAGAGCAAGGCCAACAACATTGCCGCGATTGCAACACCAATAGTTCTGATCCCCAAACACCCCGCTAAGATTGATTCCTGGATAAGTTGTATATCCTATGGCGGAACATTAGCGGAGCGGAGTTAGATGTCATCTATTAAACACGTTGCGATATACGGCAAAGGCGGAATCGGCAAATCATGCACCGCATCAAATATTGCCGCCGCCTGTGCCGATGAAGGCCACAGAGTTTTGGTTGTCGGTTGTGACCCGAAGAGCGATTCGAGCATCACTTTGGTGGGACGGCGCATCCCGACCATGATGGATCTTATCCAGCGCGGCGGGGAGATTAAAGAAAAAGATGTCGTTTTCAACGGGTATAAGGGCGTCAAGTGCATCGAGGTAGGAGGACCGGAGCCGGGCGTGGGCTGTGCCGGTCGGGGCATCATTGTTGCCATCGATTTTCTGCGCAAGGTCTCTCATGCTATGGAAGAGGTGGACCTTGTGCTCTACGATGTGCCCGGGGATATCGTCTGCGGCGGCTTCTCCGCACCCATTCGGAAGGGGCTGGTGAGCCAGGCTTACATCATCACCTCGGGGGAGTACATGCCGCTTTATGCCGCAAACAACATCAGCAAGGGCCTGCGCCGCCTGAATACGCCTCTGGCGGGAGTGATCTGCAACTCTCGCGAGGCCGCTGCCGGAAAAGAGAAAGAGATTGCGGAGAAGTTTGCCCGGGAGCTGAACAGCCGTCTGGTGGCTTTTATTCCCAAAGACCCCATCGTGCAGCAGTGCGAGCGGCGGGCGCTGACGGTCATCGAGGGCGCACCGGCCTCCGAGATCGCGGATGTCTACCGGGCGCTGGCAAGAGAGATCATGTCGGGTGCAAAGCCCACGGTTCCTGAGCCATTGACGGATGAGCGGCTGATGGAGATCTCCAGGATTTGAGGGCGAGGCCGGAAATGTCCCTTTCTCCGTCTGCAGACTGTCCGCGCATCTTGCTGGCCGGGGACCGCAGCTCCAGCGGCAAGACGACGATCGTGGCAGGTCTTCTCTCCGCTCTGCGCCGCCGGGGCTTGCAGGTTCAGCCCTTCAAGGTGGCCATGGACTACATCGATCCCAGCTACCACACCTGGATCACGGGCAGAAATTGCCGAAACCTGGACGGCTATCTCATGCAGGAGGCTGCCGTTCGAGAGGTTTATGCCCATGCCGCCGCCGGGGCGGACGTGGCAGTGATCGAGGGCGTTCGCGGCCTTTACGAGGGCTACGACGGAGATCTGGGAAGCACGGCCCAGATCGCCAAGATGCTTCACACTCCCGTTATTTTCGTGGTTGATGCCAGGAGCATCACCCGCAGCGCAGCGGCGCTGGTCAAAGGCTACATGGACTTCGACCCGCAGGTCAACATCAAGGGCGTCATTTTAAACAAGGTCGGCAGCGAGCGGCACGCCCAGAAGGCCAGGGCCGAGATCGAGCGCTACGCAGGTGTGGAAGTGGTGGGCGTCATCCGGCGCAACGATGAGATGCACCTGGCCATGCGCCACCTGGGGCTCGTTCCCGTCCTGGAGGGCAAGACGCGCCACGAGGGATTTGAGGAGCGGATAGCCAGGATTCGCGAGATCGTGGAGGCAA
>JAJRAT010000152.1 GCA_028682845.1 Methanothrix sp.
GCAATGGGCATCTCCGTCCTGGGAACCATCCCCTTCGACAAGTGCCTGGTGGAGGCCGACCTCGCCGGCATCCCGCCCATTGACTTCAACTGTCCCGCCGTGGACTCCATCCGGGCGATAAAAACGAAATTGGAAGAAATGTTCGGCGAAAAAGATGAGAAGCAGGCCTAAAAGTTCAGGCTGCCTGCTTTTATTCCTTCTTTTACAATCGATCCGATGACCTTTGATCCGGGCCCCATGATGCGGCAGGTCTCTTTTGCCTCGCTCTCCGGCACGACCACGACGAAGCCCATGCCCATGTTGAATGTCCGGTACATCTCGGCGTCATCGACGTTGCCAAGCTCCTGAAGCAGCCGGAAGATGGGCTGAGGCTCCAGAGGATCGGTGATCTCAAAACCAAGAGGCGTGATCCGGCGCAGCTTCAAAAGTCCGGAGCCTGTGATGTGGGCCAGGCCGTGCACTTCGCATTTCCGGACCAGCTCCACGATCTCATGATAGATCCTGGTGGGCGTGAGAAGCTCTTCTCCGATAGTGTTCTTCCCGCCCGGCATCGGGTCGAAGTAAGTGTATTTTGACTCGGCGATGATGCGTCGGGCCAGGGTGTAGCCGTTGCTGTGCAATCCGTCGCTCGGAACACCTACCAGCGTATCGCCTACCTGAACCCGCTCGCCGGTTACGACCTTGTCTTTGTCCACCACACCGATGGCGGTTCCGGCCAGATCGAATCCGTGAATGATCTCGGGAAGCGAGGCGGTCTCTCCACCCACGATGGTCATATTGGACAGCTCCGCGCCGCGCTGCAGGCCGATGGCAATTTGCGCCGCGCGCTCCGGGTCAACCTTCTCCACGGCCAGGTAGTCCACGAAAGCGATGGGCTCTGCGCCGATGGCATAAAGGTCATTCACATTCATGCCGATGCAGTCGATGCCCACGGTATCCCATTTTTGAATGGCGTTGGCGATGAGCACTTTGGAGCCGACGCCGTCCGTGGTCATGGCCAGGGCGAAGCTGCCCATGTCCAGCAAGCCGGCGTAGTGGCCGATCTGAGTCAACGGCGCACCGAAGCCCTTTCGCGTGCCGGTCAGGACGGCCTTCATGGCGTCGATAGATTTGTTTTCCAGGTGAATGTCTACTCCGGACTCGGCATAAGTCAATTTTCTCATGCCGTGCCTCCCAGACCGAACTCGCGATGCAGCTCCTGCACGGCCCTCTCCGCATCTTTGGAGGCCACCACGAAGGAGATGTTGTGCTGTCCGGAGGGCTGGCTGATCATGACCACATTGATCTTGGCGGAACCGAGGGCCTTGAAGACCCGCGCGGCGACGCCGGGCGTTCCCGCCATCCCTGCACCGATCACGGCCACGGCGCAGACATCGTGGTCATGGGATATCTCCTTGACCAGCTCTCTTGGGAATTCGGCGCGAAGAGCGTCCTCCGCCTTCTCCACCTGCCGCTCCTCGATGACCATGGTGATGTTGGCCTCTGATGAGCCCTGGCTGATCATGACGATGTTGATTCCGGCCCTGGCGAGGGCGGTAAAGGCCCGCGCGGCAACGCCGATGGTGCCGATCATGCCTGCGCCGGAAATGTTCAGAAGTGCCACGTTTTTATGCAGCGTGACCGCCTTGATGACATCAACCTTGGGCAGTTCGTCATGCACGATCTGCGTGCCGGGGGTGTCGGGGTCGAAGGTGCACTTGACGCGCACGGGAATTCTCTTGCGAATGGCAGGCTCGATGGCTCGCGGGTGCAGGACCTTGGCACCGAAGTAGGACAGCTCCATCGCCTCGCGGTAGGAGATGGCGGGGATGGATTTAGCTTCGGGCACGATCTTGGGGTCCGTGGTCATGACGCCTGAGGTCTCTTTCCAGAACCAGATCTCGTCGGCATCGATGGCCGCACCGATGAGCGAAGCGGACAGGTCTGAGCCGCCGCGGCCAAGAGTGGTAATAATACCCTTCTCATCCTTGGCGATGAATCCCGTGACCACGGGAACTCCTTTGAGCGGCAGCAGCTTCCTTGGAATCAGGTCGTATGTCTTCTCCAGCGGGCTGCCGTCGCCGTAATTGCTGTCTGTGACGATCCCCGCCTCGGAGCCCGTGAAGGACTTGGACGGTATGCCCATGTCCCTCAAAACGCCTGACAGAATAGGTGCCGCGAGCTGCTCGCCGTAGCTGGAAATGTAATCCAGGGACCTCGCGGTCAGTTCACCCAGGTAGCAGATGCCGATGTATGCCTTCTCCAGTTCGGAGAGCTTGCCTGCCACTATTTCCTTCGTCTCTTTGGCGATTTGAGGGTCCCGGATCGCATCGGCAATAGCCTGATTATGCCTGTCCGTCAGCTTTTCCATGAAATCAATCACATCAGAGACGTTTCCTTCTTTTGCCGCTTTCCGGGCACAGGCCAGGAGGTCGTCCGTTACTCCTTGCAGGGCGGAGGTGACCAGGACTATCTCATTGTCGCGGTTAAAATGTTGAACCAGATCGCCTACATGCCTGAGCCGGCTCCCGTCAGCTACGGAAACGCCGCCAAACTTCATTACCAAGCGCGCCATCGTAAAAACCGATGCTCTCCATTCTTCGCAGCGATTTAAGCTTTATCCATAATATTATAATATTCGATCAAAGATGTACATAAATAATGCAAAATAATAATGCTGAACAAAATACAGGACAATGCAAAATAAGAATATAATTATATAAAAAAATGTAAATATGGATGCAGAACGGTGCTGCATATCGCAATTAAATGACTTCATTTGATCAAGATAAACATTATAAATTATGTTTGTTTGTGATCACCCGTGGCGGAGGTCGAAACCGGACTAATATGGGAAACCGCCAGAAGAAGGCCGAAGGCTTAAATAGATTGAGTCCGAGGATTCTGGGGTCCTATTTGGACTTTAACCTTTATCTTAAACTTCGCGAGGCGTATTATGGGCAAGAGGAAGAAGATAGCAGAACGCGTAACGACTCTGATGGACAAGCC
>JAJRAT010000209.1 GCA_028682845.1 Methanothrix sp.
AACGGCAAAACGCTGCTCGATCTGATGAAGCTCTCCCAGGGTCATGACCTCATCGCCCGTGAGTGGTCCACCAACTTCGAGCGGTCTTTTCGCCTGGCCGATCGAATAAAGGAAAGAATCGGGGAGCTTGGCCCAAATGACGGCATTGTGCTCACGTTTCTCGAAGCGCTCCATCAAGTCCCCGACAGCCTCATCTGCGCCAAGTTCGGGTCCGAAAAAGCCGGTCAGGTGTCCGCGCGGGCGGGCGAGGCCATGCGAGACGAAACCCTTGAGGCGGCGAGGACATTGGACCGTGAGCTTCTGGCCGAGGATATCAATCCCGGATCCACGGCGGACCTTATTGCGGCATCTTTATTTATCTCCCTTCTGAAGGGATTGAGGTTTTGATCATGCTTTACGGTAATCAGGCTTTGGAGAAGCTGGGATTCCTGGACGGGATCAATGAGGTCATCGCTACAACGGAAAAAGGCGGAAGGGTCAACGCCGCGCCCCTGGGCATCATCAAAGACGGCGACAGCCTTTATGTGCGCCTCTTCTCCGGCACGCACACCTACGAGAATATCCTGGAGAACGGCTGGTTCGTGGCCAATGTGACCCATGACGCCTGGCTGATTGCCGAGACGGCATTGGAGGACCTGACCCCGGAATACTTCACGCGTCGCGAGGACCTGCCCGTCCTGAAGGACGCCGAGGCCTGGGCGCTCTTCAGATGCAATCCCTTCGCCTCGGACATCATCATAGCCCAGGTGGCACTGGAGAAGGGCGAGTTCTTCAGATGCGATTTCCGCGCCTGCAACCGGGGAGCGAACCTGGTGGTGGAGGCGGCGGTGGCTGCCACCAGATATATGGCGCTTCGCACAGACAACTATTATGAAGAGCTGATGAAGATGCAAAGGATCATCAACCGCTGCGGAGGCCCCAGGGAGCGCGAGGCAATGGACCGGCTCATGGATAGGGTTGATAGCTACTCGCATATTTAGAAAAGCCGAATCGATAATCGAACCGACGATAAATAACGACATAACGACAAAAAATACCATGCTCGACCGACTGCCTTCCGGCTGCCAGAGCCTTGATTTGATCCTCGGCGGTGGATTTGAATCCGGCATAATCACCCAACTCTACGGTGAGTCGGGCTCGGGCAAGAGCAACATCGTCCTGCAACTGGCTGTGCAGGCCGTGGCGAGAGGAATGCGCGTCATCTTCATCGACACGGAAGGCTTCAGCGCGGAGAGGTTCAAGCAGATCGCGGGACCGGGCGCTGAGCAGATGGCGGCCAGGATCATGATCTTCGAGCCCATGAGCCTGGAGCAGCAGGCGGTATCCATTCGCGAAGCCAGGCAGATCGCCGGCAAGGATCTGGGGCTCGTGATTCTCGATTCCGCAACATCGCTTTATCGCGTTCTCCTGGAAGCCGAGGACAACCGGCCCGTGCGCAGGACCATGACGCTGCAGCTCTCCGAGCTACAGGAGCTGTCTCGCAGGCACAATATTCCAGTGGTCATCACCAACCAGGTTTACACTGACATCGAAAGCAACGCGCTGCGGCCTATCGGCGGCACATCCCTGGAGCACATGTGCAAAGCAATAATTTTCCTGGAAAAGACCGGCGTTGGAAAGCGACGGGCCAAGCTGATGAAGCACCGCTCCATGCCGGAAGGGTCATCGGCGGAGTTCACGCTGACGGCTCGCGGCGTAGAATGAGTATATACGGCAATATTATTATATGATTGATACTATTATATAATTAATACTATTATATAATTAATACTATTATATAATTAATATTACTATATAGTGATATTATTCATAACCAGAATTAATCCTAACGGCTTTTATTCTCAGCCGCTCTATTGAAAATGCTGCTAAAGCCTGCGCCTCATGATGATGGCCGCCTCGCCGTCCGAGTAATAGGCCGGGCACACTCCGATCATATGAAAGCCCAGGGACGAATAGAGGGCCTGTGCCTTTTTGTTGCTCACCCTCACCTCAAGAGTGGCATTGAGGGCACCGAGCCGCCTGAATCGTTTCAATACTTCCAGCATCAGCCTCGTTCCGATGCCGCGGTTCTGGAAGCCGGGCCTCACCGCGAGCCAGAAGACCCGTCCCTCGAACGGAAGATGCTTGAAACCGAGGATGAAGCCTGCCACCTGCCCACTCACATCGGCAACCAGTGTGCTGATGGGGTGATACTCGTAAAAGGCGGCAAAGATATTTGGATCGTAGCCTCCGAATACCTCCTGGTCGATTTCCAAAGCGGAATCAAGATCCTCCGGCATAAACCGCCTGATGATCACGGAATCCTTTAAGACCTTCTCATCGATCCCATCTTTGAGCCGACCGCTGCTTTGTTCATCGGGCCACATCCTCGTCCTGTTGGATTCTTCGGCGGAAATAGTTTATTGAAAATGGCCGCAAAAAAATATTGGCGGCAGGCTCTTTTAAACCTGCCAAGACCGCTTTTCAGGCGCTGTTCCGCGACGGGACGAGTTTGTAGATCTTTCCGGCTTCCCCTTGAGGGCCTGCATCATCCGAAGTCAGAAGATACAGCTCACCCTGATCATCCTGGCCGAAGGAGCGGATGTATTCGTTTATTCGTCCATCCGGACGGCCGGCAATTCCGATCTCCTCCATCTTCCAGAGCCCCTGGCCGGAGGGCCGGGCCAGATAGAGCGTCCCATCGCCTCCTGCAAAGCCGCTGGACCAGTCTGCGAAGACGTAGCTTCCGTTCAGTTCCGGAAGGGCATTTCCTTCATAGACGTATCCGCCCACGATAACGGTTCGATCCTGATGATCATATTCGATTATCGGGTCAAGGAGCGGTTCGCCGCGCATGCCCTTGTCGGAGCAGTTGGCCGGAGACTTATTCGGATTGTCGGGATCGAAACAATGTGTCCCTTCCCGGATGTTCCAGCCGTAATTGCCGCCCTTGGTCACTAAGTCCACCTCTTCCCAGAGGTTCTGACCGGCATCGGAG
>JAJRAT010000164.1 GCA_028682845.1 Methanothrix sp.
ATTAGAACGTCATTCATGCCATAGACATAATGTATGCCGATGGCGTAAAAGTCGCTGCCGATGGCAAAGTAGCGAACGCCGTTGACCAGGTGAGTCAGGGGATTGAACTGCGATATTATTCTCACGAACCCCGGGAAGGCATCGATGGGATAGAGCGCATTGCTGGCGAAGAAGAGCGGCAAGGTCAGGAGCGTTATCACTGCCTGCAATCCCTCCGGCGTCTCCATGGTCATGGAAATGGCCGAGGAGAGGAAGAGAAATCCCAGCGAAAAGATTCCCACAAAGAGCAGTATCCCGAAGACGGCACCCGCCGTCTGAAGCAAGCTGTAGCCGGGGAAGAATCGAACACCGATGACGAGGCCGAAGGCCATGATGACCATGGACTGAATGAAGGACTTGGTCACGCCGGAAAGCCCGATGCCGATGATGATGTGGTTCCTGGGCATGGGACTGGCTAATAGCTCCCTCATCAGTCCCCAGTTCTTATCGAATAAGAGAGTGATGCCGCCAAAGAGGCTGGTGAAGAGCGTGGTGAGAGCGATCACTCCCGCGCCCATGAAGGTCAGGTAGGAGACGGCAACGCCGCCGTCCGGCACCGTCATGCCTGTGCTGAGGCGCGAGAAGTTGCTGGACATGGCCGCACCGTAAAGAGCCATCCACAGCGCCGGCTGGATGAGGGATGCCACCAGGGCAATCCTGAACCGAACGAAGCGGAGCATGTCGCGCCAGTAGATGGTCGCAAACTCGTAGGACATGATTTTAGCGCCCTCCTTTGGGCTGGATGCGATGGAGCTTCTCCGCCCCGGCATTTCGGATGTCGCGGCCCGTGTAGTGCACAAAAACGTCGTCGAGCGTCGGCTTCTTCAGGTTCACGCTTTTTATCTCGATACCCTTCTCACGAAGGCGACTCATGACGATTGGTAAGCAGCGCGTGCCGTCGGTGTTGATGGTGACCACCAGCCCTTGTGAAGCGGCCTTGATGTTCTGGACCGCCTTGAGGCCCTTGAGAATGCCGGTCGCAGCTTCGTCGTTATCGGTTTGCAGGTAGATAACATCCCTGCCGAGGGTATCCTTGAGCTTGATGGGAGTGCCGGAGGCGATGATCTTGCCGTGGTCCACGATATCGATCCAGTTGCTGACCAGGTCCGCCTCGTCCATGTAGTGCGTGGTGAGAAATATGGTGGTTCCCGAATCGTTGACCATTTTGATATAGTCCCAGAGCCTCCGCCGGGTTTGGGTGTCCAGGCCGATGGTAGGCTCATCCAGGAACAGGACTTGGGGACGGGTCATCAGCCCCCGACCGATCTCAAGCCTGCGCTTCATGCCGCCGGAGAGGTTGCGGGTGCGCACGTCCCGTTTCTCCTGAAGCTCTACCAGTTTGATGATCTCGTCGATCCGCTCACGTCGTTCATTTTTAGGCATGGAATAAATTCGCCCGTGCAGCTCCAGAGTCTCCCAGACGGTGAGATCGCGATCCAATGTCTCATCCTGAAAGACGATGCCGATGCTCCGCCGCACCTGCTCCGGCTCCCTGGCCAGATCGTATCCTGCGATGCGAACAGTGCCCTTCTGAAGGGGAAGCAGGGTGGTGAGAATATTGATGACCGTGCTCTTGCCGGCTCCGTTGGGCCCGAGGAAGGAGAAGATCTCGCCCTTTCGGACGAAGAAGCTAACATTGTCCACTGCCCTGAAGTTGCCGTAGCTGTATTCCAGGCCATTGACCTCGATGATGTTTTCGGACATCTCTGAAGCATAAATGGTCGTTATCGGATTTATAGCTCAGCCTCTGCAAAGATTTATGGAGAAAGGCGATCATGAAAAGCATGAGGAGATGAAACATGACCAAAACCGAAGATGCTCTGGCGGCGGCCTTTGCCGGGGAATCGCAGGCCAACAGGAAGTACACGAACTTCGCAGCCCAGGCGGATAAAGAAGGCTATTCCCAGGCGGCCCGCCTCTTTCGCGCAGCAGCCGAGGCGGAGGCCATTCATGCCGCCAATCACCTGCGCGCTTTGAATGCCGTTAAAAGCACCAAGGAGAACCTGCGCGAGGCCATCACGGGAGAGACGCATGAGTTCAAGGAGATGTACCCGGAGATGATTGCCGCGGCTAAGGCCGAAGGCGTGAAGGATGCGGAAAGGAGCTTCAACTACGCCAACGCAGTGGAAGAGTACCACGCCAAGCTCTACCATGAGATGCTGGAGGGCTTGGATGCAAAAAAGGAGTCATACCCCTACTTCGTCTGCCCGGTCTGCGGCATGACCGTGGAGCGCGAGGCCCCGGAAAAGTGCCCCGTGTGCGGCGTGAAAGGGAGCATGTTCAAGAAGATCGAATAAATCATTCCTGCCTTTTTTCTTGAACGGTTTGAGGCGGACCGAAATATTTCGTTTTTTCTCGATTGCCGGGCTTTGGAAGAGATCGATCAACTTGCCATTTTGTTCACATTAGCTACTATTAAATTCGCATTAAATTCAATTAAATTCTCATAAAATGCTATTGAATTCACACAAAAAAGAAATAAAGTTGCACCAAAATCATTTGAATTCATATTAGAATTCCGGCAAGTGCACTACTAAAAAATAATAAGATAATTCAGAGAGCAAAAAAGATTTACCTGAGCCAGTCATACTCGCATTCATGAAATCTCTGATTTTAGTAGCATTGGCTGCACTTCTATGCAGCCCCGGCGTTCTCTGCCAGTTAAATAACAGCTCATCCGAAGAACTGAATGCTTCCGCCCTTCGCGCATTAGTGCAGGACGCATCCATCCAGTCAGACACCTATCGCTTCTTGATGGAGATGGAACAGAATACGCAGATCACCAATCTCACAACCAATGAGACGCAGGAGCTTAACACCCGCACGCTCAGCGTCGGCTCCATGAACATGAGCGCCAAAGCCCTCAAGATGATCATGGCCACACTCACCGTCCCAGTGGGAGACGAGGAGAA
>JAJRAT010000103.1 GCA_028682845.1 Methanothrix sp.
GGCAGCGGACCCGATTGGGGTACCGGCGTAGCTTTGGATCAAGGCGGTAACGCTTACGTTGCAGGATGGACGAATTCGACCGATTTCCCGACCAAAAATGCATATCAGCCCGCGAATGCAGGAGACTACAATGCTTTCATAACTGTCTTCATAAAAGCTCCTCCAAATACGCCGTCCAAACCTTCAGGAGCCATCTCGGGCAAAAAAGGAATATTTTACAGATATACCACATCAGCCACGGATCCAGAAGGAGACCGGATTAAATACACATTCAACTGGGGAGACGGCACAACGTCGACAACACGTCCGGTCAACTCCGGAACAGAGGTAATTGCATCTCATAAATGGACCAAAACGGGAACATTCCAGGTAAAAGCCAGGGCAACAGACAGCAAAGGTGCAAGCTCGGGATATTCAAGTCCATTGGAGGTCAAGATATCCGGCGGTAGAAGTGCGCCAATCGCAATAATCACTAACTAGCGGTTAAATGGATCTTGGCCCGGGCTACAAAGATCTTGGATTCCCGGAGGCGCGGGATGGATTGATCGAGCACGACATTCCGGTCCAGGACCCGCTCCGGCCCATCGTGGGCGATCGTTCCGTCTCTGAGATCCCGGAATGGCGCAAAGATCCAGGTTCGCTGAAAACTGGATCACAGGGATTAAGGCGGAGCCGGACCACGCCTGAAGATGCAAGTTCGCCCAGGCTATCGGGATTAATGCAAGATCTACATCGTTCCAGGCGATATCCAGACGGTCAACACTATTAATGGAAGGACTTACAATAATAACCTGTATTATGACCTAAACGGCAATAACTTAAACGGCATCATTGCCGGCATAACAGCCGGTTTCGTTATTGAATCTGTATTCAGTTCATATGACTGGAACGATCGCTCATTACCGATCCGGAATCGGCGGCGCGTTAAAATGCGACTAACATGAGCAATAGTAGTATGAACAGTATCCTGATGCAATATTATCGAGGTTATCGAGGTCAATATGACAGATCATGCACTCTCCGGCCAAGAAAAAACTGGCGACGGCAGCCCGAAAAATCACCTCTTCCGTGAATTGAGCCCATACCTGCAACAGCATGTCTACAATCCGGTGGATTGGTATCCCTGGGACGAGGAAGCCTTCCGCAAGGCGAAGGCGGAGGACAAGCCCGTCTTTCTTTCCATCGGCTATTCCACCTGCCACTGGTGTCATGTCATGGCCCGCGAGTCCTTTGAGGACCGGGCAGTGGCCGACCTGATGAACGATGCCTTCGTCTGCATAAAGGTGGACAGGGAGGAGAGGCCGGACATAGACCAGATGTACATGACCGCAGCCCAGGGAATGACCGGAAGAGGCGGCTGGCCGCTTACTATTATCATGACATGGGACAGGAAACCCTTCTTTGCCGCCACGTACATCCCCAAGAGCGGGCGCTACGGCCAGGCCGGGATGATGGAGCTTATTCCTAAGGTAAAGGAGCTGTGGAAGAATAACCGCGAGGAGCTGCTGGATTCGGCGGCGAAGATCGTCGATCATCTGCGGCAATCCCAGGGTTCCCGAGATAGTGCAATCAGCGATAGTGAAATCGCATCAATTAATATCGCACCATCGTCTGAGGTGAGCGCGGCTATCCTCGATCAGGGGTTTATGAACCTGAGCGCCGTCTACGATCCCGCCGCCGGAGGATTTGGCACGGCTCCTAAATTTCCCACGCCCCATAATCTTCTGTTTCTTCTGCGCTACGGGCGGCGGAAATTGCGAAAGGAGCCGTTGCAGATGGTCGAGACCACACTGCAGGCCATGCGCCGGGGAGGGATTTATGATCAGGTGGGATTTGGGTTCCACAGATACTCCACAGATAGGGAATGGTCTGTCCCTCACTTTGAAAAGATGCTCTACGACCAGGCCCTGCTCGTCATGGCTTATGTGGAAGCCTACCAGGCCGGAGGATCGCGGGACTGTTCGCATGATTATGCCCGAACCGCTCGCGAGGTCCTGGAATACGTGCGGCGCGACTTGACATCACCGGAAGGCGGCTTTTATTCGGCGGAGGACGCAGATAGCGAGGGCGAGGAAGGCAAATTCTACCTCTGGACGGCTGAGGAGATGAGGAGATGCCTGGACGAAGTGGAGATGCGGCTTGTGATCCGGCTTTTCGATATTTACGAGAGCGGCAACTTTGAGCGGGGAAAAAATATTCTGCGCCTTCGCTCTTCGCCAAAGGATGCGGCAGCGGTCCTGAAAACGGATGAAAAAGAGCTGCAAAGTCGGTTGGAGACGATCAGGCAAAAGCTCTTCGCCGCCCGGGAGAAGAGAGTTCGACCTTTGCGGGACGATAAGATCCTGACGGACTGGAACGGCCTCATGATAGCGGCCTATGCGAAAGCCGCGCAAGCCTTTCAGGAGCCGGATTGCTCAAACCGTTCGGATTATGCGTCAGCGGCAAAGAGAGCCGCCGATTTCCTTCTGGAGAAGATGCGCACCAGCGAAGGAAGGCTGCTGCATCGCTACCGGGGGGTTCCCGGAATTGAAGCGAAATTGGATGATTACGCCTTCCTGGTTTGGGGCTTGATTGAGCTTTACGAGGCGATTTTCGATCCGAAATATCTCAAAGCCGCAATAGAGCTAAACCAAATGATGTTGCAGCATTTCTGGGATGAGCGACGGGGCGGGCTGTTCCTCACACCCGATGACGGAGAGGCTCTGATAATTCGACCCAAGGTCTTTTACGATGGAGCCGTGCCGTCTGGAAATTCGGTGGCCGCTTACAATTTGCTGCGACTCTCGCGCCTCACGGGAGACTCAACATTGGAGGATCGAGCCAATGCCGTCGCCCTTGCATCCAGGAGTGCAGCCGGTGTTGCCGCTCCTGGAAACGCCATGCTTCTTGCGGCCCTGGACTACGCCATCGGCCCGTCATATGAAATCGTTCTGGTGGGAAGGCCGGAGGAAGAAGGAATGCAAAAGATGCTTCAGGGCATAAGAATGCGCTTTCTTCCCGGCGCCGTGGTGATGATGCTGCCCGCCAAAGATGTTGAAGGAAAAGAGGGCGATGACGGCGGAAATGGCGAGGAAGTGCAAACCGATCGGAATGAAATTGAGCGCATCGCGAAGTTCACCAAAAATATGGTCCAGTTGCAGGGGCGAGCAACGGCCTATATCTGCTCAGGAAATAGCTGCCGGCCACCCGTCACAGAGGTCGAAAAAATGGTGGATTTGCTGGAAAAAACGACATGAACCGGCTGAACTGTCCTGCGATGGCCGGGGAAGCGTCAACCTGAGGACAGTTTTCGCGAGCATGAGGGCATCTCGCGGCCAACTTCCTGAGTTATTGGGGGCAATTGGTGCTACTGGTGCTGATAAGCATCCGGCAAGATCGTCCCAGGTCGACAACGATAAATACTACCAATAGAGTATTGACCATTTGAGGAGATCCAAATTTCTGAGAATGAAGCGGCCTCCGAACTGGAGACACATCGTAGTCTTAATAAACACCGTAGGGTACCGTATCCAGAAAAATCCTTAAAATCGCCTCTGATTGGACCTGAATGGGGCGGATGTCATCTATTTGCCAAGCCTATTTTCTCACACGCCGGTCCAGCGGTGATGATCTAAATGAACAAACGGAAAGATCATATTCCTAAAAAGGATATCATGTACACCTTGAAGGAAGATGACTCCCAATATATTGTTAATGAGAGTTACTTCTACAAGACTGAGCCGTACTATACCATCGTCAAGAACGAGAACGAGGGCGTCAAGACCATACCGAGCAGCACCGACGTTCTGGACGCCTACATCGTTCCCATATGTCTGGAGAAGGCGAAGCTGGCAGGCATTCCAGTCTGCGATTGGATCATCTCCAATCAGTATGTCTCGCTGCCGGCAGTGGTCTACGGACTGAACTACTTCTCCACGCCTTCGGATCACTTCCTGGTGAACGATCTGGAGGGGGCGAAGAAGGTCATAAAGCATGTCACCAACCGGGGCAAGTACCCCTTCTGCTATCAGAAGATCGACGATACCGCGTCTGTCGCCAAGTGCGTCTCCATCTTCGGCAAGACCATAAACTGCTGCGAGAAGGTCTCGGCGCTGGCGGAGCAGATCTACGAGGTATTCAGGCTGCCTCTGGTGGAGATAGTGCTGGTCAAGGACGAGTCGGGCTGTCGCCTCTCTTCTTTGGCGCCGGTGAAGTATTCGCAATTATCAAAAGAAGAAACGGAAATGTTGCAGGACCTTCTGGACAAGAGGGTGAAACGCTTTGAGTAAGCTAGGCATCTTTGTCAATAGACAGACGTTAAGCAGCTCTGAACAGCTCACCGCCCTGGTCAAATGCAGGGATGTGGCTGAGAGCATGGGTCACACAGCCGAATTCATCTTTCCCGTGGACATCAAGAAAATTCCGAAGCTTGATGCGCTGTTCATCCGGGCAAACACCGACCCGATGAACACCACCTATGTGGCTGCCAGGATGGCCCAGATGTACGGAGTGCCGGTGATAGACGACCCCAGTTCCATCCAGATCTGCGCCGATAAGATCAACATGTACATGCACCTGCAAAAGAAGAACGTCTCCATGCCCCGCACGCTCTTCCTGAAGAAGAAGGAGCTGGATGCCGCCCAGGCTGAGGAGCTTTTTGAGGAGCTGGGAACGCCCCTGATCTTGAAAGAGCCGTCGACCTCCTTCTCGGTGCGCGTGGAGAAGGTGGCAAGCGTTGATGAGCTGCTCAAGGTCGCCAAGAGGTTCTTCAAGCTGTCCGACTGGATCGTGGTGCAGGAGTACATCGAGAGCAGGTTCGACTGGAGAGTGGGAGTCCTGAACGGCTCGCTGCTCTACGCCTGCCGCTACATCATTCCCTCCGAGACCTTCAAGATCCAGGCATCCGTGAACGGCCATATCGTCTACTGCGATGTGGAGAGCGTGCCCGCAGACCAGGTTCCGCCCGAGGTAATCGAGCTTGGCATGGCCGCTGGAAACGCCATCGGCAAAGGCATGTACGGCGTGGACATCAAAGAGAGCAACGGCAAGCTCTACGTCATCGAGGTGAACGACAACCCCTCCCTGGAAGGCGGCGAGGATACTCACTACCCGGACATGTTCCGCAAGATCATCACCTACCTGACCACGGGAGAGACCACCAGACGTGCCGATGAGCTGTCGGATCAGGTTTACGGCCCGCACGGCTTTGAGGGCGAGTACGGCCTGGGGGCTGCCGCGTCTCTGGTTCAGCCGGAGGCATCGGTTGAAAATGATGTTTACTCGTACAAGATCGACTTCTCCGAGCATTAGCCGATCTTCCCTTTTTAAGAAGATAAGAGGACTCGATTTGATCGATTGACGATTCGATTTTAGAGATGATTTCAGAGATGATGTTTCAATGGATGAATCACTTTGCGAGGCCCTGAGCAAGGCCTGTGGGGAGTGTCACCTGGCCGGAGGCTGCTGCTTTGAAGCCAGGCCGCCTTTGAGCCAGGAGAGGATAGACATATTGACCGCCAACGGCGTCGATTTGAATGCAATTGAGTTTAACGGATATAAGAGATTGAAGCTGCGGCAGGACGGCTTTTGCATCCTCTTCCGGGACGGCAAGTGCAGCATTCATTCCTTCAAGCCGGAGACGTGCGTGGCCGGGCCATTCACCTTCGATATTGTGAACAATAAGCTGCAGATCTTCCTGAAGCAGGAGACCATCTGCCCCATGGTCCGGTTCCTCAAGGCCGACCGGAAAGCCTACGACAGCCTCTTCGAGGTCTCGGTGCAAAAGATCATGGATCTGGTGGCGGCCATTCCACCCGAGGAAATGGCGGAGATTCTGAAGATTGAGGAGCCTGAGACGGATCTTGTGGCTGAGATCGATCTGTAGGTGACCGGTTGCATGAGCACGGTGCAGAAAAATATGCAGCACAAATTGCCGCAGCATAAATTGCCACAGTACAAAATGTCGCAGCACAAATCGCTGGCAATTTCGGGAATTGTGGGCACGGAGCATGAGTACTCCATAAACAACAGCAACTTTCAGCCCCTCACCATCTCGGATAAGATAATTGAGAGGCTTCACGGCTCTGTGGAGCATGAGGTTTCAATCGGCGGAATCCTGGTCTCAAAGGAGCTGCAAAAGCATGCCATTGAGCTGATTCCGGCCCGGCCCGGCACACTGAGTTATCTTGAAGACAACCTCTACCGGGGACTGGTCGAGCTGATGCGGGCAACAAACTACGATTACAAGTTCCTGGGCCTGGGGATGCATCCGCTCTTGAAGCTGGAGCAGACGACCTACTGGGACCACGACGAACAGGAATACTACCACACTTATGACCGGCTGTTCAACATCAAGCAGCACGGCTGGCTGAACATTCAGGCCCTGCAGATCAACATTCCTTACCGGGATACCGATGAGATGGTCGCCGCCTTCAACAAGATTCGTGCCCTGATGCCGTATCTTGTGGCCGTGTCCGCCTCCTCGCCGATGGTGGAAGGAAAGCTGACCGGCTACATGGACAACCGCCTGATCTACTACCGCGAGAACCAGGCCCGGATGCCGGAGATCTGCCACGACATTCTTCCCGAAAGGCTGGAGAGCGTGGACGACTACATCAGGATCAACCGCGGCATTTACTCGGAATTGAAACGCCGCAGCGCGAATATCCTCTGCCGGGAGTGGGTGAATTCCAGGGGCGTGATCGTGCGCTTTACCAGGAAATGTCTGGAGGTTAAGGCCATCGACGAGCAGGAGTGTCTGCACTCGGACATGGCCGTATCGGCGTTCCTGCTGGCACTGCTCCGCAGCGATTTGGAGCTGGAAGAGGATGAGTCCGGCCTGAAGGCATTGCTGGAGACGGCCATGAAAGGCGGCGTGTCGGAATTGTTGCCGGAGCTGGAGAGGCTCTATGCCGTTGCCGCTAAAAACGGCACCGAGGAAGAGATGCGTTACCTGCCGCTGATAGCCAGGCGCATCGAGCAGGGAAGCCTGGCGGAGCTGATGGCCCGGAGGATGCAGGAGAAGGGTGAGGGCGAAATCAAGCCGCTGCTGGCGGAGATGGAGTGGTGCTTGCGGGAGAACAGGCCGTTTCTGTCGGAATCGGGCAGATGCGGATAAATCTGACAAAAATCAATTTAAAAATTTTTTGAAGGAATTTCTGTACTGAGGCGGATTAACGGAGGCGGATAGAAATGCCCGCCTCACCTCGTCCAGACGGACCCTGCAAAGCCGCCCGTCTTGGAAATAGCGCTTATCCTGTTATTTGACTCGATGTTCAAAGTGAGCATGCCGTATTGCATGATGCTGCCCTTGGGAACATCGGTCCAGTCCACGTTGATGGTGTGGCCGCTGATGGTTCCGCGCATGACGTTGGACCAGTCCGGCGAATTGGGATCATGCTCGCCGTACCACCAAACGGTCGGCCCGAACTGGCGAATGTAGTACCTGCCGCCGTCATCGCAGTTCCAGGTGCCGGTCAGATCGATCACGGCAGGAGACGAGCCGGGGCTTCCTCCAGGCGGTGTGCCTCCCGGAGTGCTTCCGCCGGGCGAGCTGCCGCCCGCAGGGATGGTGACCGGATTGGACCGCAGCGTCATGTTGCAGCGCCTGTCCTCGATGGTTATGTAAACCTGTGCAGGCGGCGCTTCACCTTGAGCTACGGCAAACCACAGGTCGCCCAGGTCTTCCGGAGAGCCCAGAGCGCAAAAACCATAGATGTAGTTCCCATCCTGATTGTATATGTTCACCCAGGCTCTGGCGGAGTTGGTGTTGGTGCCGCAGGGCGGGAGATCGGGCGCAGCCTGAAATAGGTCTGCGGGATAGGCTGCCCTGTTGAGCACAGCAAGACTGTACCTGGTGAAATGCCCTCCTGAAGCAGTATAGCTCTCTGTTCCCGTCAGAACAAGTTGCGGATTGGGGAGGCCGGGGTGGCAGGTGATGCCCGTGGAACCCTTTACACCGGAATCGCAGCAACTGTCCGGGACTGCCGCAGGAATATCATTCTTCAAGTAACACTTGGCGTTTGCCCCCTGAAATCCGGGCTTGACGAAAGTGAAGGCCCTGCAATTCGGATCGCTGTTGCAGGCCTGTTCGCAAAGACCGGGATTGGCGCTGGCAAGATCGAAACTGCTGTAGTCCATGCCGGGCCGATCGGTGTTGGTTTCCATCGCCAGACAAACAAGCAGGGTGATTGAGATGAGCAATAGAACTGCCATCGTCAAAATCATTTTCCGTTTTACTCTGTCTAATATCATTTTGGTCCCTCGAAAAAAATTAGTTCAACAAATAATTAGGTAGGTGCATTAACAGATAAAAGTCTTTCGCGCAGAGTTCATGGTTGTAGAGTTCATGGCAATAGGCCGCTCTCTCAATTCCTTGAACCGGAATCCTGAGCTGGAAATGTCTAATTCCCGGTTCGCCAAAATCCTCTCGCGATTACTTCTCGGCGGTTTCCACTCCGTCCAGGATATCCTTAAAGTCCTTCCACTTTTCCACAGGAACTCGAATTCCGTTCTTGGACCAGCCGGTGTACCTCTCCGAGGTCACATACTCCCGAATGTCGATTCCGACCGAGCCGCGAAATTCGGTCTTCTGAACGACAATCTCCGTTGTGTCGTTCTTCCTGATTCGTCCCAACTCGCCCATATCATTTCCCTGGAATTGTTTTGGTTTTTCTGGCATAAGTGGCTTTCTGCACGGCTGCACGGA
>JAJRAT010000128.1 GCA_028682845.1 Methanothrix sp.
AAAGGAAAACAGGATGTGCAAGATTGCCACCTGCGCTTTTCGAAAGGGCGTGGCTCTCTGCTTCCAGTGCCCGGAGTTTCCCTGCGAGACCACGAAGCTTGGACCGATCAGCTACGGCTACTGTCAGTTCATATCGGGAAAGGAATCCTGAACCCGGTTTCGCGAATTTTTATTTTAAGTTAAATATTGTTCGCTGCGCTAAACAATTTTATCTCAGGTGATCTCATCCTTCAATCCCTTGATGAAATGCCCGGAGGTGATCCCGCCCAGCGCCATAGGCCTGATCCTTTCCGTCAAAGCCCGCAGCTCTTCGTTCAGAGATCCGCCTCCCCTTTCCGTCAGCCGTATTGCCTGCAAATAAATCTCCGTCATCTCGCGGGCGTACCTCTCCGTCCGCCCGCGTGCGTCCACTGCAACGCCATCCAGGCCGATCTCAAAGATGCGGGGCATATAGTCCAGGAGGCATGTCTCGGCTGAATTGAAGATATGCGTTCTCATGTCGTCGTCAAGCCGCAGCGGAAAAGTGCGCCGGAAGTCCTGCAAGCCCCAGAAGACCGATGCTGCGGCCTTTTCCTTTTCTTTATTTTTCTCTCTGGCCTTTTCTCTGTCAAGGCACGGCACGCAGTCTTCCGTGACCATGACCTCCAGGTTGCCCTGCACCATCAGCTCCAGCCTCGGTGCTGGTGTAGGGGTGGCGGCTATCCGGCGCGATGACGCGATTGCCCCTGCCATCTGATTTGCCGAGAGTTCCGGGGAGAGAGTGAGCAGCAGGAACGGCGGCGAGAGCGACTGCACAGTCAGGTGGTTCCAGACGTTGAGCCCTGAGCCGCCGTAAATGCGAGCGCCGGGAATGGCAGAGAGGACTGCCTCGGCTGCGCCCACGTTTTCCACCATGATGCCATCTGCCGCATGATTTGCAAGCAGCGGCCTGGCCAGCTCCAAAAAATCAGCTCTTGTGATCCTCGGCCACTTCCAGATCAGCTCGGCGTCTTTGCAGATGGCCTTGGCCTTTTTTAGCATCTCCGACAAGACCCCGGATCGAAACGAATCGCGTCCCGCATTCGGTTCGAAATAGATTCGCTTGCATCCGCCGTCCACTGCGCCCTGCACCGTCTCCCGGCTGTCGGCGTAAACAGCCAGAGTTGGAGTCCTGACCTGATTATGGCCATCGGGCACTGTCGGCGCAGCATTCAGATCCATTTGCTCCAGTTTTTCCCGCGCTGAGGCAACCTTCGCCTGATCGGGGCGTCGGGCGCTCAAAAGCATCTCTTCCGCCTTCGCCAGCAGGTCGCGTCGAAGCTGGTTGAGTGCGCCAAGGGGCGCGAACAGGTCGCCGGGATAGTCCATCTGCACCTCTCCGATAACGAAGGGCGTGCCGCCTGTCCTTCCGAGCTGTGAAGCGATCTGCTGCGCCGTCACGGGGCGGCTCTTCGCCTTCTCCATCTTGAACCCGGCCCGGACGATTATGCGTGCACCCTTTTGCGTCTCCAATCGGCCTTCGATGACCGGCGTTCCGTCTTCCCAGGTTATCTTGAGGTCGATCGGGATCTGAGCCCTGGTCGATGAGATGATCTCCTGCGAGCGGCGGCCAAGGGCAGCGCAGCCGGTGAGATACACTTTAGCTCCCGGCCTGACCCTCTCCGGTGTCCTCAGCCGCAGCAGGCCGTCTCTCATGAGCGGCTTTTGCACCACGAGGCCCATCTCCTGGCCTGGGGCGATGAAGACCAGCCCGTCTCCCTGCTCCGGGCAAAGCGTGCCGGAGAGGCGCACCGCCGCCTCGCCTCGCTGTCCGTCGGATGCGGTCACGCTTCCGATCAGGACGCCCCGGTTATCCGACATCTGTCTGCCCATGACGTCCTTGGCCTCCAGCAGATAGCCGTCCGTGAAGTCGCGGTTGAAGGCCAGCGCCAGGTCCCTCTCGTCCCCGGCTGAGGGCGACCATGAACCGCGAGCGATGGCATCCAGGGCTTTGCGATAAATGCCGACGACAATGGCCACGTACTCCGCCGACTTCATCCTCCCCTCTATCTTCAGCGAATCCAGAGGTGAGCGTGCGATTTTGTCCAGGTGCCTGTAGACGGAGAGGTCGCGGGTGGAGATGAGGAACTTCTCTTTCAGCGGCACGGCCTCCAGTCCCCTGGGCCGCCCGTAGTCGTCCTTCTCGCCCTTTTGCAGAATGTAGGGCTTGCGGCAGGGTTGGGCGCACATGCCGCGGTTGCCGCTCCGTCCGCCGATGGCCGAGGAGAGCAGGCACTGGCCGGAATACGAGTAGCAGAGAGCGCCATGCACGAATGCCTCCAGCCCCACCTGCAGATTTGCCGTCTCATTCTTCCGCTCGTGCTTCATCTTGCATATCTCTTCCAGCGTGACCTCTCGCGCCAGAACGACCCGCCTAAATCCGTTCTTTGCCGCCCAGGCTACGCCTTCACGGTTATGGATGGTCGCCTGCGTGGAAGCGTGCAACTCCAGCTCCGGCACCAGACCGCGTGCCAGGCAGGCTGCGCCCAGGTCCTGCACTAGAACTGCATCGGCCCCCATCTCGTAGAGCCGAATGAGGTAGCAGGCAACATCCGCCAGCTCATCCTCTCGCACAAGGGTGTTGACGGTCACATAAACCTTGACGCCTCGCAGATGGGCAAAATCTATGGCGTCCTTTAAGGCCGCCTCATCAAAGTTGGCGGCGAATTTTCTGGCACCAAATCTCTTGCCGCTGAGGTAAACGGCATCGGCTCCCGCGGCCACGGCGGCACGCAGGGCCTCGGGCGAGCCTGCGGGCGCGAGGAGTTCAGGAATTCTTCTCAAGGTCAATCGTTCCTATCTCTAAGAATGCGAGTTGATAAGCTCTCCTCTCGGGATGACCGGCAAGGCATCCGGTCTGAGCTTGCTTCATCGGCTCTTGGCGTTCCGGTTCTTGGCATGGGTTCAA
>JAJRAT010000212.1 GCA_028682845.1 Methanothrix sp.
AATTTACCTATGATAAGTATGGCAAATTATAAAGATTGGTCTGCTTAATTATAACTAAAAAAGGTTGCGATCTTGGATGCAAGGTTCGATGTAATGCAGGACAATGACTGCAATCACGGATGCAAGGTTCGATGTAATGCAGGACAATGACTGCAATTCGGGATTTAAGGCTGGAAATAATGTAATGGTCTCGGTTCCTGGATCTTCCTCACGGCTTCAAGATGCTGCAGCTCTTATCCATCTCTTTTCCCTTGGCTTGCCCATTGGGCTTGGTTATGAAATATGTGTAGCCCTTCAGCGTCCGGTTGAGCTGCGCCTCAATCTGCTCCAGTTCCTTCTTCGGAATACACAGGTGCTTGTCAACGCATCGGTCCATGATCTCCCAGATGTAGTCCTTGGTCTCGTAGTTGAAGAAATCCAGCAGCTTTCGGCAGGTGTCACCCTCCACCTTTTGGCAGATGTACCAGTCGTTGCTGTCGGCCATGACGTGCACCTCGTGGGCACAGCCGAGCAGGTTATGAAAATCGCCTAGAGTGTCCTGGTATGCCCCCAATAGGAAGATGCCCAGGTAGTAGTCCTCGTTCTCCATCAGAGTGTGCATGTCCAAGTACTCGATGCCTTCACTGTCTCCGGCATAGCGCTTGATCTCGCCGTCCGAGTCGCAGGTGATGTCCACAATCCTTCCCCGCTCGCTCGGCATCTCATTGAGCCGGTGCAGCGGGATGGTGGGGAAGATCTGCTCCACGCCCCACATATCCGGCACGGACTGGAAGAGCGAGAAATTTCCGATGTACTTCTGGCTGACCAGCTTCTTCAATTCCTGGAACTCGTCCGACTCGTCCTCGGCCTGCTTGGCCAGGAACGCAGCCTTCTTGCAGACCATCCAAAATAGAGTCTCGCCCTTGGCCCGCTCCTCCAGTCCGATGTTGCCGAGGTTGAAGGAGTCGTACAGCTCGTCCCGGTATTGCAGGGCGTCGTGGTAGTGCTCCTTGTAATTGTCGATGTTGATCTCCTTGAAGGCGCTGCAAAGGTCGTCGATCTGGATGGGATCTTCTTCTTTCGGCGTTCTCAGAAGGGAGTCCTTGGCGTTCTTCCTGCCGATGACTTTGAAGATCAACATGCTGTGATAAGCCGCGATGGCTCGACCGCTCTCGGAGACGATGGTGGGGCAGGGCACATCCTCATCCTCGCAGATCTTTTGCACAGTGTAGACCACGTCGTTGGCGTACTCCTGCAGCGTGTAGTTGGCGCTGGATGGGGTGGCAGTGTTCGAACCGTTGTAGTCCACGGAGAGGCCGCCGCCAACGTTCAGGTACTCGATGCCTGTCATCTTGCGGGCTTTGGCATAGATGCGTGCCGCCTCGTTCATGGCGTTCTTGATGGTGCGAATGTCCGTGATCTGCGAGCCGATGTGGAAGTGGATCATCTTCAGGCTGTCCATGAGATCCCGCTCTCTCAGGATCTTCATCAGCTCCAGGGCTTCGCTGGTGGAAAGGCCGAACTTGGCAGCCTCGCCGCCCGATTCCACCCAGCGCCCGGAGCCGCGGGCGAAGAGCTTGACTCTCATGCCCACCCTCGGCACGATGCCCATCTCGGCGGCGTACTTTAAAATATCAAAGATCTCCTCGAAGAGATCGACCACGATTATGATATTATTTACATTATGAATGCTCAGAGCCAGCCGCAGGTAGTCCTCGTCCTTGTAGCCGTTGCAGATGAGGGGCGCGTCTCTCGGGAGGCCCAGGGAGAGGGCCGCCAAAAGCTCCGCTTTGGTTCCGACTTCCAGGCCGATGCGGTATTTGGCTCCGTATTTTATGATGTACTCGATGACCTCTTTTCTCTGGTTGACTTTCATGGGGAAGATGGGCTGGTAAGTGCCTTTGTAAGAGAACTCGTCGATAGCGCCCAAGAATGCGCCGGTGATCTCATTGATCCGGTCTTCCAGCATCTGAGGAAAGCGCAGGAGTACGGGAAACTCCAGGTCCTTGGATCTCTCAATCTCCTCGATGAGGTCCATCACGTCCACGGACTGAGTGCGGTCTTTGTTCGGAAAAATTATAATATTACCTTTATCATTAACGGAAAAATAGCCGTTGCCCCAATTCTCTATCCCGTAGAGCTCCAAAGAATCCTCAGCCTTCCACATGTTTCCTAGCCTTCCCCTTGACTACCATCTCAATTTTAGCCGTTCCCTTGATTCCGGTTCCCGAGCCTGAATGCGCCGACTTCACCACTTGCGCTTTGGTCTGAGATTGAATCGCAAGCTGCAAACATAACGAAGCATCACCTCCCCATGAACTCGGGCCAGTTGTGTCGAACCTAACTTTAGAGCCCTTATTGGTATATAAAGATCATGCAAGGATGCCTTCGGCAGCGAGCTTTTTTTTGCCATTCTTCTTACGGGCCTTTTGCGGGAATTATCGGCCTTTTCCAAAATCCTTTTTGACGTTGGACAACCTTTAAACGTAACGAGCGCTTCAAAGATAAGGTTTGAATCAAAGCGAAAGGCTTGCAATGCCTCAATTGAAGACTGCGAGCGCCGGTTATGGAGCAAGATTAGAGGGATAAAATGGATCACGGTCACGGTCATGATTTTATCTGCAACGGAGAGCGGATAAGGACTACCATACCCATGAAGGATAGGGGTGTGGCCGATCTCGTATCGGACATGGGCAAGATGGGTTTTCAAGGCGGCCAGCTCGGAACGTCCCTGGGTGTTTGGCAGCGAATGCTCGATGAGGATGTAACCATCTTCCTCGGCCTGGCGGGGGCAATGGTTCCTGCGGGCCTCGGCGAGTTCATCGCCTACCTCTTGCGGGAGCGAAAGGTGGACTGCCTGGTCAGCACCGGAGCCAATCTCTTTCATGACCTGTGCGAGGGTCTCGGCATCGTTCACTACCGGGGCAGCGCCTGCGCCGA
>JAJRAT010000226.1 GCA_028682845.1 Methanothrix sp.
CAATCCTGGAAGAAGCCCAAAAGCGTTTCGAGCGGTTGGTTTCCCTGACCGAATAATTCTACATCATTTCTTTTTGGACGGCTGGCGCGCCCTGGTTGGCAGCTCGTCCGCTTATCGCCGAGCCGGTCATGAAAGCTGCCGCTCCTGTCGAGGAACCTGTCGCTGAAGCTATCGCCGAAAATTCCTGGTCTTTCTCTTCTTTTGGCCGAGCAGCGTTCTGCCACCCCAAAATCCTCCGACCAGGAGCAGTAATCCCGCTGTCGGCATCATCAGCCATCCCAGGAATGAGTCATTTTGCACATGAATGAGAAGGGCCGGTTCCTCGCTTCGCATATCCCCGTCTTCTCCATTTCTGTACGATATGCTGCACGGCAAGGGGTAATATCCCGGCGTAGCGTTTCTGTCGGCACGAATCAGCAGCTTTGTCGAAGCTCTGCCGCCCGGCTCGATCTGCAGCCGCTCCTGAGAATTTTGCACCTCGACAAAAGGCGGCAGGGCCTGTATCTCCATCTGAAGGTCAACCGCAATCTCATCGCCGCGATTGGCAAAAACCGCCTCAAGCTCCGACTCCTTTCCCAAAGCGACATTGCCCTTGATCTCGGTTTCGATCTTCGGTCCCTGCACCACGTCGACCTCAATGGGCAGTTCCAGCCGTTCCTCTTCATAGCTAAACGATACATCCGGCACGCTCTCGTCTCCTGTGCTGCTTACCTTTGCCAGTCGCGAGAAGCGAAGTTTCAGTTGCAGAGGATAGACGCCCTTTGGCGTGCTCCCGGCCAGAACCGAAAAGCGGACGGACCGGTTCATTCCCGGAGCAAGAGTTCCGAGCACCTGCGGTCCGGAGAGCACATTGATGCCGTCGTCCTGCGAAGAAAGCTCGGCCACTATTGCGCCGGCATTGTCCTTTGATCTTTCCGCATCAAGCGCGTCCGGTTCTTTGTCGGATTCTCCGGTTTCATGTATTGCATCATGTTTTGCATCATGTTTTGCATCATGTGTCGCATCATAAGTTGTATCATAATTTGTATCATAAGTTGCATTGTTGCAAATTTCGACTGCAATCACGGAAGGCCTGTCGATCTCCAGATTTCCGGAAGTGGACACGACCTCAAGATGAGGGCCGTCTTCCGATGAATCTGATGCGCGGCAGCAGGCCGCCAGCAGGAAGAGAATGAAGAGAGTCGCCAGAGCTTTCATCAGCCTAATTGAATTACTGTTCCTTCTTATCTTTACTGCTGTGGCGGCTTGGCGAACCGGGTAATCTATTTTGATGACGAGATCTGCAAAGCTTCCCCGGCACCCAGGCCCTTGTGGACCACGCCGCAGATGCGCCGCGTAATGAGTGCCGGGTCTTCATGCTGGAACACATTCCTGCCGATGGCCACTCCCCGCGCCCCGGCTCCTATCGCTCCTTCTACCATTGTCAGAAGGTCCAGCTCCGATTCGATCCTCGGGCCTCCGGCGATGACGACCGGAACCGGGCAGCTATCCACAACCCTGGCAAAACTGTCCTGGTCGCCGGTATAGTTGGTTTTGACGATGTCCGCGCCAAGCTCGGCTCCAACCCGTGCCGCATGGGCGATGTTCACCTCGGCATACTCATCCTGGATCTTCCTGCCGCGGGGGTACATCATGGCCAGCAGCGGCATTCCCCAATCCCGGCAGTGGCGGGAGACTTCGCCCAGTGTTGATAGCATGCGCCCTTCGTCCTCCGCGCCCACATTTACATGGATACTTACGGCGTCCGCCCCGATCTTGAGAGCCTCCTCCACCGTCGCTACCAGGACCTTGTTGTTGGGATCGGGGCCCAAAGCCGTCGACGCCGAGAGATGGATGATCAGGCCCAGGTCGCGACCATAGCCCCGATGCCCGAAGGCTGCCGCTCCCTTGTGCACCACGGCGGCGTCCGCCCCACCCGAGGCCACGGCATCGGCGATGGCTTTTACGCTGCGAATGCCCTTGATGGGACCGACGGTGACGCCGTGGTCCATGGGAATGATGACTGCATTGCCTGTGTTGCGGTTGATTATCCTCTCCATGCGAATCGATGTTCCTCTCAATTTCAGCACTCCTATCGTGATTCATCTCTTTTTGCAGTTTTTTTTTAATTTTTTTGTGATTATAATGCAGTATTCTCTTTTAATGCACTGATTAGTACATCATAGTTTAATTTAGTACACTAATGGATATGTTTGTGGTATTTATAGTTTCCTGTTTTGACAAGCCTGAAATAGTGGCAAAATGCCCAATACACTAGATCGGGAGAAATATCGGAGAGAAATATCGGAGAAAATTCATGAGTGGCTCTGAATATGGCATGAAAAGGCATCGCCGGGCAATGGGAATCGCATTGATCATCTCCCTGCTGGCGGCCATTAATCTCAACGTTATTTTGATCACTGCACTGGCAGGTACGGAAAATGGCGAGTTCTGTCCCACCTGCCCGGATTGGACCGACCTGGACGGCTGGCTGGCCAAGAAGGATGCTTATGAAAAGGCCGAGATGAATAAGATGCTGCAAAATGGGCAGAATAGCGGAGGTCAAACCAGCGGCAATCAGCCTTCAGTCTCCTCCCTCCCCGCAAAAAGTCCGGCAGATGAGTATCCTGAGTCGAGTCTCTTCGTCGATGTCGCATCTTTATCCACTACTGCGACGGCAGGGGCGACGCTTCTGGACGTCAGGAGCCCTCAAGAGTATCAGAGCGGCCATATTTCCGGTGCTCGCAACCTCTATTGGAAAGACATGCAAAAGAGCGGCAGCCTCGATACCGATCTGGCGGCAAGTGCGCTATGCAAAGCCGGTGTAAACAGCAGCGATCGAATCGTGGTTTACGGCGGATCGGATGGCGGTGCGGCTTTCGCCTTCTGGGCTTTGAACTATATGGGCCACAAGGACATCA